>JAJDOH010000012.1 GCA_022340265.1 Deltaproteobacteria bacterium
AGTCTGCCTTTGACTGTTGTTGCTTTAAGGCTAGAACGCCAAAGGTCAACAGCGGACTTGACCCCTTTAGACCCCTTTACCATGCAGAAAGCACCACAGCCGGACAAAAAATCGAAATTTGAACGCCAAAAGCGAAAAATAAATGTCATTCATTTTTCGCTCACGGATTCAGGAGGTTTTCCGCTATAAAGTATTTTGGCTATTAGAAACCGTGAAGATGGTTTACTTTCCATTCCTTATCGCAATGCCGACGACCTCCTTTTGTAAATTGGAGTTATAATAATTCTTATACTTCGTTGCATTTACACTAGTTCCCGAACTAACAGTCTGATCAGGGTACCAATAATAAACAGTGTCGTAAAAACCGTCTATTGCAACGGCAATAGGGTTTAGGTAACCGTCTGATATTTTAACTATGTCCGCTTCGCAATACCCATTGTTAGAAAAGCATTTCTTCAAACTGTGCTTTGTTGGGTCATTACTAGTCCCTATGCTTACCCACCCAGTAGTTCCACCACTGTACCAATAATACACTCGATCATCCCCCGCAATTCCTACACCAACCAACTCCCTGTTAGTATCCCTATTAGAAGAATAATAACTCTTGTATTTGGTTGGATTATCGGTAGTCCCAATACTGGTGGTATTATCTTCATACCAATAGTAAACCCGATCGTTTTTAGCGATTCCGGTAGCAATGATTGTTTTCGTTTCAGGAATAATATAAGAATAGTATTCTTGGTTATTAACTGGGTAAGCAACCGGATTATCAGAACTACCTCGACTTACCATGCCAGTTGTATCTCCTGTATCTTTGGGATACCAGTAATATACTTTTGCCGGATCTGTTGGTCCCTTACCCCAATGATCAAGTACACATCCACTGATCGCCAATGCGACCAGCACAAAAAAAATAACCGTTTTTTTAATCATGGCTTTTCTCCTTGTTATTGTATAATAGTTCAATGTGTATATAACTGGTTATTAAACGGATGTCTGAAAGCGCGAAAGCGTCTTTGGACATCCCGAGTTGAATTATTCGTTGGGCTTATTTGGTGGAGCATGGTTTGAATCTTTTCCCTCTGTCTTGCTTCGTAAAAAAGGCCCAATATTCTCTTCAAAAGAGAGGGCAAGTCCTTCCGACCCTATTTTTTTAATGAAAACCTCCGGATGAAATTGTTGTGGGGTTTATACGGATAAAACAGCGATTTTTTTAAAAAGTATCATTGAAATCGAAGAGGAGTCAAGAAAAATGACTGAGGGAATAGGGAATGGCTGGGGTGGCCGGGACCGATGTTTCTGGTCCCCCGACTATGCCCCGAAGAAGTTCACGATGGAGCTGGTAAGGGCTTCGATGGTGTAGTCTTTAGGCATCAGATCCACGGAAAAGCCCTGTTTTTTGGCGGTGTCCCCGGTGATGGGGCCGATGCAGGCCACTTTGACCTTTTTCATCCATTGGGAGGTCAGTTCCTGTCGATCGGAACCGAACATGTTGACGAAGTTGGTGACGGTGGAAGAGCTGGTAAACGTCACCATATCAATGGTTCCCTTTTGCAGCATCTCCCGGATTCCTGCCGTATCGCCCGTGGGTGTGACGGTTTTGTAAGCGTCTATCACATCCACCCGCGCTCCCATCTTCCGTAATTCATCGGGCAGCATCTCCCTGGCCTTGGCGGCTCTGGGAAGCAGGATGCGAACGCCTTTGGGTTCCCATTTTTTGAAGGCCTCCACCACCGCTTCCGCCCGGTATTCATCCGGTACCAGGTCCGGTGTGATACCCAGATTTTTCCATTGCAGAGCGGTCTTGGGTCCGATGGCACCGATCTTGATGCCCTTGAGATCGCGGACGTCTCTTCCCTGGTGATAAAGCCTCTGAAGGAAGTATTTGACGCCGTTTACCGAGGTGGAAAGCAGCCACTGATAGGATTCAAGGTCGGAAATGGCCTTATCCAACGGTTCAAAGGTGTCCGGTGAAACGATCTCGATGGTGGGAAACTGGATGCATTCCGCACCCAGGGAAGAAAGCTTTTCGAGGAAACCGCTGGCCTGTTCCCTGGCGCGTGTCACCACGATTCGTTTGCCGAAAAGGGGCCTGGTTTCAAACCAGTTCAGTTCATCCCGCAGCTGAACCACTTCCCCCACCACAATAATGGCCGGTGGCTTCAACCCGGCTTCTTTCACTTTTCTTGCAATATCTTCCAGGGTGCCGGTGACGGTTTTTTGCTCCGCTACCGTCCCCCTTCGAATGACCGCCGCGGGGGTATCGGGCGATCGGCCGTGATGTATCAGATTCCGGGCGATCTTTGAAAGGTTTCCCACCCCCATGAGAAAGACAATGGTGCCCACGCCCGTTGCCAGTTTGTCCCAGTGAATGTTCGATTTTTCTTTGAAGGGATCTTCATGGCCCGTCACAAACGCCACGGTGGCCGTGTAATCCCGGTGGGTGAGGGGGATCCCGGCATAGGCGGGGACGGATATGGCCGAAGTAATGCCGGGCACCACTTCAAAATGAACCCCTTCCGCCACCAGTTCCTGGGCTTCTTCCCCTCCCCGGCCGAATATGAACGGGTCGCCGCCTTTGAGGCGGGCCACGCTTTTGCCTGATTTCGATTTTTCAACAATCAAACGGTTGATGTCGGCCTGACCCATGGTATGGTCGCCGCCCTTCTTGCCCACGTAGATCAGTTCCGCTTCCGTCTTTCGGTATTCCAGAAAGCGCTTGTTGGCCAGATAATCGTAAATGATCACATCCGCGGAGGATAAAATTTCTTTTCCCTTGAGCGTTATCAAGCCCGGATCGCCGGGTCCGGCGCCGATCAGATAGACCTTGCCCGGTTTCATGTCCTGTTCAGTCATAAGCTAAGAGCCTTCGGTTTTTGTGCTTGGGTCTGTCGCTTCATAAAGCCTTCTAAGAACATCTCCCGCACCCGAGGACAGGAGCGTCTTCGCCGCCTCAATGCCTATTTTTTCCGCATCATTTCGGCTGCCGGTCACGGTTTCCCTGTAAATCCTGGATCCATCCAGTTCCGCCACCAACCCTTCAAAGGAAAGGTGGTTACCCTCGATTTGGGCAAATCCGGCAATGGGAACCTGGCAACCGCCCTCAAGGGTCTTCAGAAAAGCCCTTTCGGCCGTGACCGCCGTGCGGGTATCGTCGTGGTTCAGAAAATCGAGCCGTCGGATGGTTTCCCCGTCATTTCGTCTTACTTCAAGTCCCAGGGCTCCCTGACCCACCGCTGGCAGCAACTGATGAAAAGGAATGCGCTGTGTGATGACGCCGGAAAGGCCCAAACGGTTCAGACCGGCGGTGGCAAGGATGACCGCCTCAACCTCGTCCGATTTCAGTTTTCCCAACCGTGTCTCCACATTTCCCCTGAGCGGCACCAGCTTCAGATCAGGCCGCAGATGCAGCAGCTGCGCCCCGCGTCTCAGGCTGCTGGTGCCCACGCGGGCCCCCTCGGGCAACTGATCCAGGCCGCGGTTTCCTTCGGCAATGAGGGCATCGGAAGGATCTTCCCGCAGCGGAAAAGTGGAGAGCATCAGCGCTTCCGGCAGTTCCGCGGGAACGTCTTTCATGCTGTGTACCGCCACATCGATGCGGTTCTCCAGCAGGGCTTCTTCGATCTCTTTGACAAAAAGTCCCTTGCCGCCGATTTTGCTGAGCGGCGTGTCCAGGATTTTATCCCCGGTGGTTTTGATTTTGATCAGATCAACGTGAATGCCGGAATGATGTATTTCCAGTTGTTCCTTGATCCATTCGCTCTGAGTGAGGGCCAGTTTGCTGCCCCGGGTACCGATTCGGATGTTCATGATTTTTCAGCCGGAATGCTCCAGCTCCAGTAGAAATTGCGCCAGCGCCAGGTCATGGGGAGTGGTCACTTTGATGTTTCTCTCGCTACCCGGCACCACGCTGACCGGAATGCCCAGATTCTCAACCAGGAAGGCGTCGTCGGTGGCTTCCCGCATCCCGTCCGCCACCGCTTTCAGGTGGGCTTTCAGGATGTCGTCGTAATAAAAGACCTGCGGTGTTTGAACCATCCAGACCTTTTTCCTGTCGTAAGTGGCGGTCACTTGCCTGGTTTTGTTGACTGTCTTGACGGTTTCCTTGGCAGGCAGTGCGGCGATGGCGGCACGTTCCCTCAGAGCAGTCTCAATGACCGCTTCTATGAGGCTTTCCGTGACCATGGGGCGTACGCCGTCATGGATCAACACCAGATCATATCGGCCATTTGTGGCTTCAAGACCCTTTCGAACCGAATCCTGCCGCAGCTCCCCCCCGGCAACCACCTTTTTGACCTTGCTGATGGCATATTTTAAAACGATCTCCCTCTCGCAGTAAGACACGTCCTTGGGGGGTACCACCAGAACAATGGCGTCCAGCATGCTGCAGTTCTGAAGGGCTAGAAGTGTAATCGCCAGGATGGGCCGGTCATGGAGACGCAGGTACTGTTTGGCGCAATCGCCTCCCATCCGCACCCCGGTACCGGCGGCTGGTACAATGGCCACGGTTTTGGGCAAGTGCTTACCTCGAGGTGGGGCCCCAAAGGCCCCGTCTGTTCATTTCACACGGACGATGCTCAGACCACTACGGCCTTCCGGGTCTGCTTTTTCAGGCGATTGACGCGTCTTCTGAGGATGTTGATCTGCTTGTTATCTTTTGCCTCACGGACTTCCGCCTTCTTACCCCTCAGCTGGACGATCTTGGCTTTCATTTCCCTGATGGTCGCCTTGTCCTTTTTGGCCTTCTTCCGCTTACCGGCATCTTCGTCCTCAAGGCCGTAATACTCCTGGATAAGCTCGACCAAATCCGCTTTCAGCATGGCGGTCACGCCCACGGCACCGGGAATCTCCTTGGCCACCTCTTTTAATTCCACCACCGTCATTTTCTTGAGAGGTTTTTGGAATTCCGGTGCCTTTGGTTTGGTTTCTTCCTTGGCTTCTTCTGACATGGTTCTGTTCTCCTGATTTTTTTACTGAAATCGTCTCACAGTCCGATGTGAGAACCTCTTTTAGCACAGGCGGTTTAAAAAATGCAACACGGCAGCCTAATTTTCCTTTTCTTTCCGGATAAACGGCGTTA
>JAJDOH010000158.1 GCA_022340265.1 Deltaproteobacteria bacterium
CGAAGCCCTCTACGTCGGCGGCCTCACCGTTAATTCGGGAACCACCCTCTATTTAAACGGTCTGAATCTTTACACGCATGTCGTTGTCGGGGAAACCTCATATGTTGTACAAGTCTACCCGGGATCCGGATTTTCTTTCGGCGGCGGCACAATTGTTTCAATACCAGCCGGCACCTACCATGTGGATATTCAAAGCGGCAGCGACACAAACGACGGCAGCGCCGCCAGTCCCTGGAAAACGCTGCACCACGCCATCGCCCAAATCAGCGGCGGCGAAAGCGGCGACTACGTGCTGTATGTGGCCTCGGGAACCTACAGTGTTCTAAACGGGGAGGCAGACGAACCGCTGCGTCTGCAGCAGGAAAATGTGACCATTGTCGGCAGCGGTGCCACACCACCCGTCATTGACGGCACAGGCGCTGAGAACTGGAGCACGGGCCTTGAAATGACCGGGGAAAACCTCATTCTTCAAGACCTGAGTGTTACCGATTTTTCAGGTGAAGATGAAGAAGGCATCCGGGTGACTGAGGGGCTTAACTGCCAAATCCATACCTGCAGGGTCTATGGCAACAACTCGGGGATTCGTGTCAGTTTCTCCAGTAATACCCTGGTTTCAGACTGCGACATTTACCAGAACAGCACCCACGGCATTGACCTTATTTGGGGTGCCGACAACGACGTTATCGACAACCGAATTCACGACAACCCCATGTACGGTGTCCGTGTGGAGTCAGGTGGTGAGTCCATACCGGAAATAAGCCGCAACCTGATATATGACAACGACTATGGCATTCTGGTGGAAGCGGTTAACGAGAACACCGCATCCCCCATCATCCAAAACAACGTGATCTACCAAGTCACAACGGGTGCGATGTCCTATGGCATATTCACAAGCGCTAACAACTATGGCGACGCCAACCCTGAAATTTATCATAATACCATTGACGGCGGGACCATGAGCGGCATCAAGATGGAAGTATTGGGATCGGGAAGCTCCTATCCCGTCATCAAGTACAACACCATCACCAACTTCGAAGAGTACGGCATTGAGAACAGCGGCGCCTTTCCCACCGTTGAATATAACGACGTGTGGAACAATGCCGTGGACAATTATTCAGGCGTCGAGGTTATCAGCACTACCAATAAAAGTGTGGATCCACTATATGTAGATCCAGCACACACCGACTATTCACTCCAGCCCGGATCCGAATGCATCAACGCAATTCCACCCGCACAAGAAGACCCCGTGGGCATTGACTATCCGGGCTACCTCCGTCCCCGTCCCGGTGAAACCGATAAAGACATGGGCGCCTACGAATATGTGGCGGACGAAACGGTGAATTACACCCTGCCCACCGGAACAGGACTAGCGACGGATTACCGTATTTTTTCAATCCCTCTGAACCTGGGAACAGGTGCCGACATGCTGGCGGCCATGGTAAACGTACTTGGTCCCTATGACAACACAACCTGGCGCGGATTTCTGTATAACGGCGCGGATTACGATGAATTTAACTCCGGTCCATTCGCCTCCCATGCCATCATGCCGGGCATGGGCTACTGGATCATCACGACCCTTACGGACACCATTCCCTTTACCGGAAAACCCGCACCCGACGGCGTTGATTATGTCATGGAACTGGCACCGGGCTGGCATATCATCGCCCCTCCCTGGAGCTACGTGACGCTTTATTTAGACAATTTTGAGGTAACGGATGGGATCCATACCTACCCTATCACCAGTACTCTGAATGATCTTACCCAGCAATTCCTGTGGGATTATACGGGTAACGGGGCCTACAGCGGATACGAAATGCGTGGCGAGGGCTCTCTTCTTCAAAATGACACGGGTTATTTTATCAACGTCCTGAGCGATAAAGCCGTCAGACTGTTGATATCCACCGGTGAAAGTAATGGCTATGACGTTTTGTTTGACACCGCTTCCAGCCAGGTCAAGACTGTCCAAACCGACGAAACACCGCCGCCGCCGCCCGGGTCGCCGCCCGTGGCGGATATCAAGGCAAACGGGTTGGACGGCCCGGTATCGGTTGCACAAGGCCAACCGGTCACCATTAAAGTCACACTGGATCCGGAAGTGTGGAACGGCCGGAACGCCGACTGGTGGGTGGCCGCCCACACCCCGTTCGATCCACCGGGAGACTGGTACACCTATGTCCATCCCAATGGGTGGCGCACCGGCATTCATACGTGCCTGCAGACGCCCCTTTTTGAAGTCATGTCCCCTTTTCCCGTACTGAACATGGTCCTTCCCCCGGGCAGCTACACGTTCTATTTTGCCGTTGACGGCAACATGGACGGAAAACCGGATGCCACCTGGCTGGACGCCGTTCAGGTAACGGTTGAATAAAGGGAAACAGCCTGACCGAAGCCGGGCATCCGCATGAACCGGTCGGATAAATGACTTGACTCAGGTTCTAATCGTACTAATATTCTGTGCGGCCCCGGCTTCACGCCTGAATGCGAATTAATCAGGAGAAACCTTTTATGACCCGCTATCTGCCCCTGATACTCTTGGGGGTACTGTTAAATGCAGCCGCTCAGCTCTGTTTGAAGCAGGGCATGCGTCAGATTGGCTATTTCGCTTTTTCCCTGGAAAATCTTTTGCCCATCGGCTTCAAAACGGCGCTTAACCCGTTTGTATTTGCAGGGCTTGCCTGCTATGTGGTCAGTGTGGTGGTCTGGCTCCTGGCCCTTTCCAGGGTGGAAGTCAGCTACGCCTATCCGCTGTTGAGCGTCGGCTACATCGTCACCGCCTTTGCGGGACAGCTTTTTTTCGGCGAGTCTCTGGGACCTGCACGCTGGGCCGGCATCATTGTGATCTGTGTAGGCGTCTACCTCATTACCCGGAGTGCCTGATGAGAAAGGATTTTCTGCCGTTTTCGCGACCCTCCATCTCGGAGGAAGATATTTCCGCCGTGGGGGAAGTGCTGCGATCGGGATGGATTACCACGGGTCCCAAAACAGCCGCCTTTGAACGTGATTTCCGTGAATATGTGGGGTGCCGCCACGGGGTGGCCCTGGCGTCGGCCACCGCCGGCATGCATCTGCTTCTGAAGGCGCTGGGGATCGGGCCGGGGGATGAAGTGATTACACCGTCCATGACGTGGGTGTCCACCGTGAACCTCATCGTTCTGGCGGGAGCAACCCCTGTTTTCGCCGACATCGACCGGGACACCCTCATGGTGACACCGGAAACCGTTGCGCCCTGTTTTTCATCCCGAACCAAAGCGGTCATCCCCGTCCATTTTGCCGGTGCTTCAGCGAATCTCTCGGCCTTACGGAAACAAGCCGCCCATAAGGGGATACCGCTGGTGGAAGATGCCGCCCACGCCCTGGGCACCCACCATCGGGGCGCTCATGTGGGCGCGGAAGGGACCGCCATTTTTTCCTTTCACCCCATTAAAAACATCACCACCGGCGAGGGGGGCATGTTTTGTACCGACGATGCCGAAACGGCGGAACGGATCAGTCGCCTGAAGTTTCACGGCCTCGGCGTGGATGCCTATGACCGTGAGACACAGGGACGCTCTCCCCAGGCCCAGGTGCTGGAGCCGGGCTACAAATACAACATGACGGATGTTGCGGCGATACTGGGCTTACGGCAACTTCGCCGCGTGAATCAGTTTATTCAAAAAAGAAGGGGGCTGGCCGAAAGATACATGGAACGGCTGGCGGAGGTGGATGAACTCCTGCCGCTTGCCATTAGCGAGGACACCACACAACATGCCTGGCACCTGTTTATTGTGCGCCTTGACATCCATCGGGCAGGTATCAGCCGCGACGAATTCATGGCGGAACTCAAAAAGAAGAATATCGGGACCGGCCTTCATTTTCGTGCCGTGCATCTTCAGAAATACTACCGGGAAGTGATGGGATTCAGGCAGGGTATTCTTCCCCATACGGAATGGAATTCAGACCGGATCTGCTCTCTGCCGCTCTTTCCCGATATGACCTTTGAAGATGTGGACGATGTGGTGGAGGCCGTTAAGGAAGTCCTCGGCGGTTAATTTCAAGGGTGCAGGGTGCGGATGTCAGGGGCGGAAAAATTATTATGGAAAACCAGCAACCGAAAATATCAATCGTCATTCCCGTGTTTAATGAAGCGGCAAACCTTGGTGAACTGCTCGTTCGCTGTGTCAAAACCTGTGACGGCATGGAACGGGCCTATGAAATCATCCTGGTGGATGACGGCAGCAGCGACGGATCCCGGGATATCATTGAAGCCGCTTCAGACCAATATCCCGGCGTTATTATCGGAGTCCTGCTGAACCGGAATTACGGCCAGCACTCGGCCATCATGGCCGGATTTGCCCAAACAAGGGGGGAGATCATCGTCACCCTGGATGCCGATCTTCAGAACCCGCCCGAAGAAATTCCCAAACTGGTCAATAAAGCCGATGAAGGGTTTGATGTGGTGGGAAGCGTTCGTGTTCCCCGGCAGGACACCCTCTTTCGTCGGGTGGGTTCCAGAATGGTCAACAAAGTGGTTCAGATGTCAACGGGCGTCGCCATGCAGGATTACGGCTGTATGCTGAGAGCCTACCGTCGCCACATTGTGACGGCCATGATGCAGTGCTCTGAACGAAGCACCTTTATTCCCGTTTTGGCCAACACCTTTGCCAGACGGACCACGGAAATAGAGGTTGCTCACGCGCAACGGACCGCCGGCGACTCCAAATACAGTGTCTGGAAGCTTATCAACCTGCAGTTTGACCTTTTGACCGGCATGACCACCTTTCCCCTTCGCATCCTGAATGTTCTGGGGTGCATTGTTTCCCTGTTTGGTGTGGGGTTCGGGCTCTTTCTTTTTATCATGCGACTGATTTATGGCGCCGAATGGGCGGCATCAGGGGTGTTTACCCTTTTTGCCATCCTGTTTATCTTTATCGGCGCACAGTTTCTGGCCATGGGTCTTTTGGGAGAATACATCGGACGCATTTACAGCGACGTGCGGGCCCGCCCACGGTATTTTATTGAGAAAATCGTCGGCAAAAGCCAATTGACCGGAAAACAGGGGACGGACGACGGAAGACACCAACGCCACCGGTCGTCGACCGGTTTCTAAGAAAATGAAACTTCTTTTTTGTGAGAGCGGCTTCCAGCTGCGATCTGAGGCGAATGTCGCGGCGGGACGCCGCTCCCACAGAAGCTAATACAGGCGAAGTTTCATAAGAGAAGACTCAGAGGACTTTCTTTCCTTTTCCCAAGCCTCTGTTTGTTCGTCCCAAAAGGAGTCGACCGGCCCATAAGCGCAAACCCGGAGGTTTGCCACAAAGGATTTATGAAAATGAAAACAATTGTTCTGGCCTATCACAATATCGGCTGTACCGGTATCAAGGCGCTGCTTAAAAACGGCTTTGACATTAAAGCGGTGTTTACCCACAAAGATGACCCCAAAGAAAACATATGGTTTGACTCCGTGGCCGAGCTGGCCGCCCGGGAGCATATTCCGGTCTACGCGCCGGATGACATCAACCATCCCCTCTGGGTGCAGAAGGTTCGGGATCTGGCGCCGGAAATTCTATTCTCTTTCTATTACCGGAACCTGGTACGATCCCCGATTCTGGATATTCCCACCAAGGGGTGTCTGAATCTTCACGGCAGCCTGCTGCCCCGCTATCGCGGACGGGTTCCCATCAACTGGGCGCTGATAAACGGTGAAAAAAGAACCGGCGTAACCCTTCACCATATGACCACTCGACCGGATGACGGCGATATGGTCAGCCAGGTTGAAATAGACATATCAGAAAATGATACGGCCGCCACACTTCACGAAAAAGCGGCCGCGGCCGCCGGCGAAATGCTGGATGAGATCCTTCCCCTGCTGAAGGCCGGTACCGCGCCAAGGGTTGTGCAGGATCATTCCAGGGCCTCCTATTACGGTGGACGAACGCCCGCTGACGGCGAGATCGACTGGGATGTGTCCGCGCACCGGATCAGGAACCTGGTTCGGGCGGTGACGCGCCCTTTTCCCGGAGCTTTCAGCCATATGGGGGATCGAAAATGCCTTTTCTGGGCCGTCAGGGAGGCAGCGGGGGACGACAGGGCCAAACCGGGAACGGTGATTTCAGTGGATCCCCTGGTGATCGCCTGTGAAACGGGGGCGGTTCGGATTGAAACAGCCCAACAGGCGAACGACGTCCTCATGGGCGGCGACCAGATGGCGATCCAGATGGGGCTCGTGGAAGGCATGCGGTTCGGGAAACGGGCCAGCGACCGGATTCTGGCCGCACGTAAGAAACGCGTGCTGATCCTGGGCGTAGACGGTTTCATCGGCAATGCCCTGAGTGAACGGCTTCTGGAAGGGGGTCAATACGAAGTACACGGCATGGATCTGCATTCAAAATACGTGGAACGGCTCATGGGTGCACCCGACTTTCATTTCGACGAGGGGGATATTTCCATTCACAGAGAGTGGATTGAATACCACATCCGAAAGTGCGACATCGTGATTCCATTGGTGGCCATTGCCACGCCCATCGAATATACCCGGAACCCTTTACGCGTATTTGAGCTGGATTTTGAAGAGAACCTGCGCGTGGTGCGGTACTGTGTGAAATATGGGAAGCGGGTCATTTTCCCTTCCACCTCCGAGGTCTACGGCATGTGCGATGACGAGGACTTTGACGAGGATACCTCCAGATTGATCCTGGGACCCATTCGCATGCAGCGGTGGATCTATTCCTGCAGCAAACAACTGCTGGACCGCGTCATCTGGGCCTACGGCCGCCAGAAGAATCTGAAGTTCACCCTTTTCAGGCCTTTTAACTGGATGGGCCCCCGGCTGGACAGCCTTATGTCGGCCCGCATCGGCAGTTCCAGGGCCATTACCCAGCTGATTTTAAACCTGGTGGAGGGAACGCCCATTCAGCTGGTGGATTCCGGCAATCAGAAAAGGTGTTTTACGGATGTCACGGACGGAGTGGAATGCCTTTACCGGATTATCGAAAATAGAGGCGATGTCTGCGACGGCCAGATCATCAATATCGGAAATCCGGAAAATGAGGCCAGCATTCGATCCCTGGCGGAACTGCTGGTGGAAAAATTCAACCAGCATCCCCTGAAGGAGCGATTTCCACCCTTTGCCGGTATGCGGGAAGTTGAAAGCCGCACCTATTATGGTGAAGGATACCAGGACATGGCGCACCGGAAGCCCAGTATTCGAAATGCGAAACGTTTGCTGGACTGGGAACCGTCCGTGCCCCTGGAGATTTCCGTTGAGGAAACCCTCGATTATTTTCTGCGCGAAGCCATTCGGTCAGGTGATTTTGATACGGTACTGGATGACGAAAAAAGCGCCCAGGACATATAATTAAAGGATCGGGACCCTCTGATGGACATCGGCTTGCGTATTGACGTGGATACACTGCGGGGAACGCGGTATGGGGTTCCCGCCCTGGGAGATCTTCTGGCGAAATACGGCATTTCAGCATCCTTCTTTTTTTCCGTAGGACCGGACAACATGGGCCGTCATTTGTGGCGGCTGCTTCGCCCGCGATTTCTGTGGAAGATGATGCGAACCCGGGGCCCCAGCCTTTATGGGTGGGACATCCTTTTAAGGGGAACCGCCTGGCCGGGACCGGTCATCGGACAAAAGCTGCCCCATGTGATTGGCCAAATTGCGCGGGCCGGCCACGAAACAGGACTTCATTGCTGGGATCATTACGCCTGGCAAAGCAAAATCGACGTCATGACCGCCCAAGAAATTTCCCAATCCCTGAACCAGGGGGTTGCCGTCCTGGCCCGAATCTTAGGCCAGGCACCAACGTGCTCCGCCGTTCCCGCCTGGAAATGCCGGGATCAGGTGCTGCTTGAAAAAGCGCATTTTCCTTTTACCTACAACAGCGATTGCCGGGGCCGAAGCATTTTCTATCCCGCGGTTGCCGGAAAACCCCTTTCCCAGCCACAGATTCCGGTAACCCTTCCCACCTATGACGAAGCCGTGGGACACGGGGGCGTAACCACGCACAACTATAATGATTACCTGTTGAGTCAGATCACCGACGCCGGGCTGAATGTTCTGACAATTCATGCCGAAGTGGAAGGAATCGCCTGTCTGGATATGTTTGACCGGTTCCTTTTATCCCTCCGCTCCATGGGCGGGCACATGGTCCCTTTGGGTCAATTGCTGAAACGCACCACTCACATCGAAACCGCCGTAATAAAACCTCGGGAAATGCCCGGCCGTGAGGGCTGGTTGGCATGTCAGACCGAATGGCATGGCAATAACTGTTGACGCCATGAAAAAATCCGCTCTCATATTGCTGTTGCTTTTCTGCGCCGTTTATCTGCTCCCTTTGGGAATCCGTCCCATGACCATTCCCGACGAATCACGGTACGGAGAAATCCCCAGGGAGATGCTTGCTTCGGGTGACTGGGTGGTTCCCAAACTGAATGGTTTGAAATATTTTGAGAAACCGGTTCTGGGGTACTGGGTCAATGCCCTCTCCATTTCCCTGTTCGGCGAAACCCGCTTTGCCATTCGCCTTCCCTCCGCCCTGGCAGCAGGTATCACAGCGCTCATGCTTTTTTTTCTATGCAGGCGTTTTTCAAAGGGCTCTTTTAGCGGAATACTGGCCGCCGGCATCTATCTCACCTGCCTGGAGGTATTTGCCCTGGGGATCATCAACATTCTGGACAGCCTTCTGACGCTGTTTTTAACGGGGTCGCTGGTCTTTTTTTTCCACGGACATCATGCAAAAGAAAGAAAAAAGAGGGTCCTCTTTCTGGCACTCTTTGGCGGATTCTGTGCACTGGCATTTCTGGTCAAGGGATTTCTGGCATTTGCCGTACCGGTGATCACCATTTTCCCTTTTCTTGTCTGGGAACGCCGTTTCAAGGAATTTATAAGGGACATGTGGATTCCCCTGCTGGCGGCCATTGTGGTGGCGCTGCCGTGGTGCATCCTGATCCATCTTCGTGAAGGGGATTTCTGGCGCTATTTCTTCATCGTGGAGCATATCAAGCGATTTTTCTCGCCCATCGCGGGACAACATCCGGAACCGTTCTGGTACTTTCTGCCCATCCTGGCAGGCGGCGCGCTGCCGTGGTTCTTTGTGTTTCCTGCCGCGGCCAGTGGCATGAAAGCGTTTTCCCTGAAAGATTCTTTCGTTCGTTTTCTCATCTGCTGGTTTCTCTTTCCTTTCATCTTTTTTTCAGCCTGCAGTGGAAAATTAATTCCCTATATTCTGCCCTGCTTTTCACCCCTGGCGGTATTATGTTCCATGGGACTGACCCGATATTTTGAATCGGGCAGACGAAAAACCTTTGATTTTTCAGCGTTCTTTTTTGGCGCCCTCACCGCTCTTGCGGGCCTTTTTCTTGCCGCCAGCCTGGGGGCTGATTTTCCCTGGAGACCCATTTACGGGCTGCAGGAAAACGCTAAAGGGGTTGCGGCTGTTATCGGCTTTTTCATCTGGAGCGCTTTAAGCTTCTGGGCTGTAAAGGCATCAAAGCCCGCAAAAAAATTGTGGCTTTATGGTTCGGCGTGTGTGGTGCTGCTGGCCGGCGCCCCCTGCATCCTGCCGGACCGCATTTTTGACGGGAAAGCGCCCGGGCCTTTGCTCACCCGCAATGCCGCAAAGGTGGCGCCCCGGACCCTGCTGGTATCGGACGCTTATCTGGTCCACGCCTTATGCTGGTTTTATAAACGAAATAATGTGTATCTTCTTGAAAAAAGTGGTGAACTGGGCTACGGCGTTCGCCATGATCCGAACCAACCGTCACGCTTTTTGACCCTGAAAGATTTTGGGGCGATGGTAAAAGACCATTCTCTAAAGGAAAGGGTGATTCTGGTGGTTGAAGAAGATCGATACAGCCGGTATGAAAAGCTGCTGCCGCACCCCCGCTTTCTGGACCGGGCGGATGGCTTCGTATTTGCGGAATATTGAATCAAGAGACGGCTACAATGCCTGATGCGGCATGTTGTTGACACGGTTTACAGGGGTTGTTAGGATGCTTTTTTCAGGATCAGGGTTTAAAATTCAAGGTGCAGCGAAATGCCCGTTTATGAATACCGGGCCCTGGACAGGGCCGGCAAGAACCGGGACGGGATCATTGATGCCGACAGCCCCATTGCGGCACGACAACGATTAAGGGAAACAGGCTTTTTTCCTGTCAGCGTCAAGGTATCCGCTTCCTCCGCCAAAGGATCCGATTCAGGTGAAACGGTTCGATGGCTGTTTATCAAACGGGTTAAACCGGGTGAGGTTTCCGTTGCCACACGCCAGCTGGCCATCCTTCTGGGGGCCGGCATCACACTGGTGGCAGCCCTGGAAGCCATGCTCATGCAGGTTTCCAACCCGGCATTCAAGCGCGTGCTGGCACAGACCAAGGAATCCGTCAATGAAGGGAACAGCCTGGCCCATGCCCTTGGCAGGCATCCAAGGGTCTTTTCCAATGTCTATATCAACATGGTCCGGGCGGGAGAAGCATCCGGGTCTCTCGAATTGGTATTGCACCGGCTGGCCGATCTGAGCGAACAGGAACAGGCCTTACGGGGACGCTTGAAAGCGGCCATGGCGTACCCGGTCCTGATGAGCTGCGTGGGAGTGGTGGTGGTTTTCTTTCTGGTGGCCTTTGTGGTGCCCAATGTGACCCGGATTTTCAATGAAATGCATCAGGCACTCCCGCTGCCAACCATCATACTCATGGGGATCAGCCATTTTCTCATGAAATTCTGGTGGCTGGTGCTTTCGGTGATGATCGGCGCCATTGTTTTGTTCTGGCGTTTTAAAAACTCCAGGAAGGGGCGCCACACATGGGATCGCATAAAACTTGCCATGCCCCTCTTGGGAGCCTTCAATATTAAAACGGCAGTGGCCCGTTTTTCGCGGACCCTGGGGAGTCTCCTTCAAAATGGCGTTCCGCTTCTGACTGCGTTGAACATTGTTAAGAACGTTGTGGGAAACACCCTTTTTGCGGAAGTCATCGACGGTGCCATGGATGCGGTTGAGAAAGGGAACGCCCTTGCCAACGCCATTGCGGGAAACCATTGTTTCCCCCCCATTTCAGTTCAGATGATTTCGGCCGGTGAGCAGAGCGGCCATTTGGAAGAAATGCTGGACAGAATTGCCGATATGTATGAACGTGAGGTGGAAGCACAGGTGATGACCATGACATCCATGCTGGAACCGGTGATGATTCTTTTTATGGGCGTTACCGTCGGGTTTATCGTTATTTCGATGCTGCTGCCGATCTTTGATTTGAATCAAATGATCCGCTGATTTTTAGAGGGACATCACCAAAAGAGACCTTTGAAACGGGAAGGAAAATGATATGTGCAACAAGCGCTTGAATGATGGCGGTTTCACTCTGATTGAACTGATGGTGGTCATTGTTATTCTGGGCATTCTGGCAGGACTCATCATTCCAAGGATCATGGGCAGACCTGAGGAAGCCAGAAGAATGAAAGCCCGCGTGCAGATGGAGAGTATGGAAACCGCGCTCAGGCTCTACAAACTGGACAACGGGGTGTATCCGACAACGGAGCAGGGACTTCAGGCACTGGTGGAAGCGCCCACCGGGGGGGACCTTCCCAGGGCCTGGCGAAAGGGAGGATATCTTGAAAAAGGACAGGTACCCCAGGATCCATGGGGTCACGAATATGTCTATCTCAGCCCGGGCCTTCACGGTGACTTCGACCTCACCAGCTACGGGGCCGATGGCCAACCCGGAGGAGAGGAACTGAACCAGGATGTTAACAGCTGGGATCGGGAGTAGTCCTTCTTGAAACCATGCCGGAACGCTTTTGGCCAAAACCGGAAAGGCTTCACGTTAATCGAACTGGTGGTGGTGATAAGCCTGATTGTCATGATGATCGGGCTCACCATGCCACAAATTCGAAACGCACTGCTGAGCGATAACTTAAAGCGCACCGCCCTTCGCATGACAGGGTTGGCGAAAAACCTGAGGGACGAGGCCATGCGAGAAGAAAAGACCTTTGGCCTATACCTGGATATGGCTCAACAGCGGTACTGGACCGGTTTTGAGGCCATGACCGAAGAAGAACTGGCCCTTGCTCGAGAAAATGCGCAAAAATTGCCCGATGACGTAAAAATCCTCGACGTATGGTACAAAACTGAAGGCAAAGTGAACGAAGGTGAGGCGGTCATCCTCTTTTTCAAAAAGGGTTATGTTCAGCCTTCCGCCATCCATCTGGGCGATGACGAGGACAGGCGGCTGACGGTTGTATTGAGCCCGTTCGGCGGCAAGGTTAAGGTCCTCGATAAGTATGTTGATTTTGAAAGCGACTCATAAAACAGACGGATTTACCCTTTTGGAGGTCATGATTGCCGTTGCCGTGCTGACAATTGCGCTGGCGGCGGTGTTGGGATTGCAGTCCCGAAGTCTGTCCCTGGCGGCTGAAAGCCGATTTCAGACCACAGCGGCGCTGCTGGCCCAGGAAAAAATGGCTGAAATGATAACAGCCGGAAAGGAAAAACTGGCGTCAGACTCAGGGGATTTCGGCGATGCTTTCTCAGGCTATGCCTGGCGCGTGACGGTGCAAAACGCCAATCTGCCCGGAATCGGCCAGATGAAGGGCCGCCTCAAACGCATTGACCTGGAAGTCACTTGCGGCGAAGGTGAACTGTATCGATATGATCTCAGGCTTTACCGGTTCTTTCCGCCCGAAACCAGTGAATGACCGGGGAACGGAAGACGGAAAGCAGAGGACGGCAACAAAATCGAGGAGCGCTTGGCTTTTGAATTTCCCCATGAAAAACCTTAAACCTTATGCCTCACGCCTTAGGCCTTACGCAGACAGCGGTTTTACGCTGCTGGAAATTCTTCTGGCCATTTTTATCCTTACGCTGGTGGTGTCCGCCGTTTTCGGTGCTTTTCGAGGGACGTTTAAAGTGGTGGACGACACCGAAGCACAGGAAGAAATCTATGCCGCGGCCCGAGTGGCCCTGGAGCGAATTTCCGAGGATCTGGCTTCCGTTTATGGAGCCGTTTCCGCCGTGGAGAAAACGCCCGATGCCAATGCGACCCGGCAACAGGTCATGTTCCTGGGAGAAGATCATGAAATAAATGATAAAAGTGCGGATAACCTTCGTTTTCTCTCCTGGGCGCACGTTTCCTTTAAGACCGGACGTCCGGAGGAGGGCCCGGCGGAAATCAGCTATTACACCCAATATCAAGAGGAAACCGGTGAACTGGCCCTTTACCGTTCCGACACCCTGGATTACCTGGAAAGCCCTGATCCCGGGCAGGGAGGTCTGTTGCTCTGTGAGGGCCTTAAATGGCTGGATTTTATCTACTATGACGAAAACGGCAATGCCCACAAGGAATGGGCCGCTTCCGAGCGTAACAATGAGGCGCCATTGCCGGCGCGGGTTGAGATTTCCATTGGGTTTGAAAATGCCCTCGATCCGGAAAATCCGCTTCAATTCGTGACCGGCGTCGCGCTCCCCCCCCTTTCATGAGGGTGAAAATGCCAACGTGGCCACAACATAAGAATCAGAGGGGGTTTGCACTGATCCTGACACTTCTCATGATCAGCATGATTGTTGTGGTAACCCTTCAATTCAACCGCTCCGTATGGTCCGGGCTTTATGGTTCCAGCAACTTCAAGGAAGCCGCCCGGCTCCGTATGGTAGCCCGTTCGGGATTTGAGTGTGCCGTGACGGTGCTTTCCGAGGATGCAACGGAAAATGAGATAGACACGCTTCTGGAACCCTGGGCGAAGTCCCGGGAACTTTCATTGCAGTCGACCGCCCTGTTTGAAAAGGGACATTTCATGGTTGAAATTTCAGATCTCTGCGGAAAAATCCCGATCAATCAGCTCCTTGATGACAAAGGCGAGTGGCGCCCGGCCCTGAAAGATCTTTTTGAGCGATTTTTATTGTCGAAAACATTCGGGCTTGATCCGGATGAGGTTTCAACTCTGATGGATTTTATTAAAGACTGGCTTGATCCGGATGACGAAATAACCCGCTTCGGTGTCGAATCCGTCTATTACCAGGGGCTCGACCCCCCCTACACCTGCGACAATGGCGCCCTGACATCGCTGGACCGGCTGACCCTCATAAAAGGGATGAGCCAAGAACTGGTATACGGAACAAAAGAAAAAGAGGGAATCATATCCTACTTGAGTCTCTATGGAGACGGTAAAATCAATATCAATACGGCGGGGCCGCTCATCCTGCAAGCCCTTTCGGCGGAGATGACCGAGGAGATGGCAAAGAGCATGGTCGCCTATCGGAAAGACCCCTTAAACGACCTGTCAGACCCCACATGGTATCAAAAAGTGCCTGGCATGGATCACATTGTTCTAGACGCCGATCTGGTAACCACACGCAGCCATTATTTTGAAATTCAATCCACGGGTATCCTCGAAAAAATGGAACAGCCGCTGACGGTTCAGGTGTTCCGGGAGCCGGGAAAGCCCATTCAAATCCTTCAATGGAAAGCCGCATAAGACATGCACGGAAGCGTTACAGGCATCGATATCAGTGACGAGTATCTGACCGCGGTCCAGGTAATGAAAGGAATGGGTGGTTGCGAAATCAGGGCCTGTGCCCGAATTCCCCTGAAGGGGGAGGAACCCTTCGATCATGGGCTTTCGATCCTTTCCCAATCCATGGACCTGGAAGGAGGGGAATGCATTGTTACCCTTCCCGAGGCGGACACCTATTATCGAAACCTGACGGTCCCTTTCAAAGATAAGCGAAAGCAGCGGGAAATCCTATCCTTTGAACTGGAACCGAACGTGCCGTTTCCCATTGATGATCTCATCATCGATTTTCTTTCCATAAACACGCCCCTAGCACCCGAACTGCTGGCTTTTTTTGCCGAAAAGCGCGTGATCGACGGATTTTTGGAATCGTTGGAAGCCCATGGCATCCATGCCGAAGCACTGTGCGTTCGCTTGGTTCCACTGGCCCTGTGGCTCACAAAGCGCCCTCTGACGCCTCAAAACGGCGTCTTGCTGGAACTGGGGGAAAGCAGGATAACCCTGGTCCTGTGGCAGGAAAAGAATGTGGCATTTATCCGCACATTTGTTTACGGAAATGAAAACGTTAACGGATTGGAACGTGACCCGTGGGAAAATGATTTACCGGTTGCTTTTCACACGGTGATGAACACCGTACGCCATACGGTTCATGCCTTCGGAGCCCGGCGAAAGGGATTTGCAGCCCCTGAAAAGGCTTTCCTGACGGGCCGGGGTGCCGCATTTTCGGGGGCAATCGACTTTGTAGCCGAATCCCTGGGGATTCCCGCCCTCAAAATCGAGCTTTCAAATGACGACCGCGTTCAGCTCGGAGAAGATGCTGAAACCGCATGGAATGCATCGCTTATGGCCGGCGCACTCTCTCTGGCATTGGGCTGGTACAGCGGCGCCAAAGGATTGGGCCCCAATTATCGAAGGAATGAATTCGAGATCAAGAAACAGTCAATTTTCCGATCGGCAATGTTCAGAAAAATTGCCGTCTGGCTGGTCATCATTGCGGCGCTGTGGGCCCTCGATATGGGTACGGACATCTATTTTCTGAAACAGCGGGCAGCTGCCCTTGATGGACAGGTACGCGCTTTGTTCAAGAAAACATTTCCCCATGTAAATCGCATCGTGGATCCTGTCAAACAGGCGCAAATTCAAATAAATGAGCTGAAACGGGTTGCCACCCCGGGGGAGATGGCGGGGATGAACGGCAGAGCCCTTGATCTTCTGCTGGAAATTTCAGAACGTCTCCCCGGGACAATGGATTTAAAGGTGTCGCGGCTGGTGATCGACCCTAACTCCGTCAGGATCAAGGGCGATACCGACACCTACAACACGGTGGACCTGGCGAAGCAGGGCCTTGAAAAATCATCCCTGTTCAAAACCACCACCATCAGTTCGGCCAATCTGGATCGGGGCACAAACAGGGTGCTGTTTGAAATTAAACTGGGAAGATGATGCAGTTAGGAAAAAGGGAAAAGCGATTTGTGCAGGCGGCGGGTTTCGCGTTAGCGGTCTTCTGCCTCTTTCAATTTGGTGTCTTTCCCGTGTTGGCGGACCGTAAACGTCTCCAAGAGCAAATTTCAGCAAAAGAAACAAGCTTTCGGGAAATGGTCCGGCTCTCGAAGGAATTCGGGGTGCTCAAACGGCAATCCCGTGCGGCGGAAAATGTCATCAGGAAAAGGCCGCCTGGTTTTACCCTCTTTTCATTCCTTGAAAAAGCCGCGGGCAAGGCCGGGGTCAAAAGCCATATCAAATACATGAAACCTTCTTCAAGCAAGGGTGAAAACGGGTGGAAGGAGACAATGGTGGAAATGAAACTGGACAGGATTTCCCTTAACAAACTGATGGATTATATTTACCGCATCGAATTGGCAAAAGAAGCCGTTCAAATAAAACGATGCGCCGTAACCGAAAACAAAGGAAAAAAAGGAGCGCTGGACGTGGTGTTGCAGGTGGTCACGCTGGAATCTCCATGAAAAGAGGGTTAAAATACATAAGTTATGCACTTTACGCCATTATAGTGGCGACGGTGCTTCTCTATGTCCGGTTTCCATCAGCCGCGCTGCAATCATACCTGGTACGGGCGGCTGATGGAATGGACCCCCGGGTGATTTTTAAAACCGGATCTCTCGATCCGTCGTTTCCACCCGGTCTTCGGCTGAAAAAGCCCTCCTTCTCCCTGAAAGAGCGGCCGGAAAGCCCCTTTTTTGAGGCCCGGGAACTGACCGTGGCGCCTGAAATGGGCGCACTGCTGACGGGAGATGTCAACTGGTTTTTTGATGCCGGCGCCTATGGCGGGGTTATCGACGGGCGGGTTCTTTCCGGTAAGGGTGGTAAAATCGGCGGCTTTTCCCTTTCCCTTACAAATGTCCGCCTTCAGGAATACGCTCTTCTGACCGATTTCGGCATTGGCCATGTTGCGGGAAAACTCACCGGAAATCTCAACTATAACGGTTCGCTCGGTCGGATTGATACGGGGGCGGGAACCGGAGATCTTCATATTTCGGAGGGGAGAATCAACCTTTCAACCCCTTTTCTGGGCCTTGAAACTGTTTTTTTCGGTGAATTGAAGGCGCGATTTACGCTAAAGAAAGCAACCGTCAATCTAAGTTCGGTGTCCCTTGACGCAAAAGGATTTCAGGGATCCCTTTCGGGAACCATTTATCTGAATCGAATCATGGGCCTTAGCAGGCTCAACTTAAAGGGGACCATTGAACCCATGGCGGCTTATGTCGAGACCCTCAAAGGCGGTCCCGCCCTGCTGAGCCTTTTGGGTGGGGGGCAAAACGGTTCGAAACGGTCTTTTGTCATTCAAGGCACCTTCAGGTCCCCAATTTTTAGGTTTATTTAAAGGAATCAAACATTATATGCAACGCTTTGCCGAAATCCTATTTAACCTCATTGCCCTGTTTGTTGCGGTCTACATCGGTGTGGATATTTTTTACCGGTTTGTGAATGCGGAAATGTTGCCGGCAAAAGCCTGGGAAAACGCAGCAGGCGCCGTTTCAAACCAGATGATGGATAAACCGCTCTCCCTTGCCCATTATGATAAAATCAGCCAGCGGGGTTTGCTGGGGGGGCCCACTTCACCCGAGAAGGAAAAAGAGAAAGACGAAATGGGTGCGGAAGAAATCGCAGCCCTTAAACCCACAAGCCTGAACATCGTTTTGATCGGTACCGTATTCGGACCCGAAGCGGTTGCCTTTGCCGTCATAGAGGAAAAAGATAAAAGAAAGCAGGATCTTTACCAGACCGGGGATAAAATCCAGGGAGCCGAGATCAAAAAAATCCTGAGGGAAAAAGTGGTGCTCGAGGTCAATGGCAAAGATGAAATCCTTGAAATGGAACAGGCCAAAGCCGGGAAAAAGGGCTCCGGAAGATCCGGCAGGGGAAGCAGGGACGATGGCTACGCCATTACGGTGGCTCACGATGATCTTCAAAAATCCCTTGGCAATATCAATTCCCTTTTGACGCAGGTTCGCATCCGCCCACTCATCAAGAACGGCAAGGCGGACGGATTGATTCTCTCCAGCATCAAACCGGCATCCATCTTTGCCAAGCTGGGCCTTCAAAACGGCGATGTGGTTAAGAGAATAGACAATAAGGAAATCAAAAGCCCGGAGGATGCCTTTGAATTTTACAACCGTCTCAAGTCGGGTACCGAATTATCTCTGGAAATCGGCCGCGGCAGCGAGACGAAAACGCTCAATTACCGATTTGAATAGGACATGTACAAGACTTTTTTCGGATTTAAGGAACACCCTTTCAACCTGACGCCCGATCCCCGGTATCTTTACCTGAGCCGGTACCATCGTGAAGCCCTGGATCACCTGCTGTACGGCATCAACCAGCGAAAAGGGTTTATTGCCATCACCGGCGGAGTGGGAACGGGAAAGACCACCCTGTGCCGCGCGTTGCTGGACCATCTGGATGAAAACACGAAAAGCGCGCTCATTTTCAGCTCTTTTGTCTCCCACATGGAGATCCTGAAATCCATTGCCCATGAATTCGGCATTCCCCTTCCCGTGGAAACCGAAAGCAAGAACGCCCTGCTGGATGCCATTAACCATTTTTTGTTGGGGGTCTTCAGGGAAGGGGGCAACGCACTTCTCTTGATCGATGAAGCGCAAAATCTTTCCCGAACCGTTCTTGAACAGATTCGAATGCTCTCAAACCTGGAAACGGAGAAAGACAAACTGATCCAGATTGTTCTGGTGGGTCAATCGGAGTTGAAAGAGGTTCTCTCGGCCCATTCGCTCAGACAGCTGGACGATCGCATCACCGTGCGCTATCATTTAAAGCCTCTGGATCAAAAGGATGTGCAGGGGTATGTGGAACATCGCCTGGTGGTTGCCGGCGGCAAGGGAGATGTAAAATTTTCCGACGGCGCTTTCAAGCGGATC
>JAJDOH010000161.1 GCA_022340265.1 Deltaproteobacteria bacterium
CTTCCCAAAAAAATCCGGACAGCAAGTCTTTGGCTCCCTACGCTAAACTTTTGGCCAACTCAAAAAGCCTTTTCACCTATATTCTCGTGCTGCTTGAGGGGGTGTTCATCATCGGGAGTTTTTCCTATATTGGTGCTTTCATTTCAAAAACATATCATTTCAACTATTTCTATATCGGCCTCATCATGACGGGTTTTGGCCTTGCCAGCGTATTGGGAGGAAGAATGAGCGGGAAGCTGGTCCATCGGATGGGTCCCAGAAAATTGCTCAGTCTCGGCTTGATCTGCGCCACCCTGGCGGATTTGACCCTGGCCTATTTCGGAAACCTCCTCGGTGCCATGATCGGGGCCGTCGCGCTTCTGGGGTTCGGATTCATCTTCACCCATTCCACTCTCCTCACCCGTGCCACTGAATTTGCTCAAAAAGCCCGTGGCGCCGCCATGTCCCTGGTGGCCTTCTGTTTCATGGGTGGGGGTGGCCTGGGCACGGCCATCGGCGGAAAGATCATCGGGACATATGGTCTGGAAAAACTCTTTTGGGTGTATGGTATGGCGCTTCTCGTCACCTGGTTGTTGAGCTATGCGTTAATCCGTGATCACGTGGTGGAAGAAAACGAGTTGTTGGAGCAGGTTGTCAGCTGATAAAATATCTTGATTTACGTCCATTTGAATAGTTCGGTTGTTGAATTGCAAATGGACGTTCCGAAGTTTACTTTTATCTCCGTCTCAGAAGCGGCAATTCCATCAAATCATCCTGAATCAGTTTTTAGAGGGAGACCTCAGGATTCATGATGTCAGAGGCGCGAAACGTTCTCAAGTGGTCCTTGATAAAAAACACTTCACTCTTGAACGTTGAACCCGGAGCCTGAGACACCTCGCCCAAAGTACCTCTCAGAAATGACCACGGGCACTTTGGGCGTTTTCCATCCTGGCTGTCAGGACGTGGCTTTCGGAGCTGTCACATCAGAAGAAATACCGAAGCCGTAGCTCCACGCGCCAGGCGCTCTGTTTTTCGCCGTATTCGGTCTGGTTTCCGCCCACGGGGAAAATCCCCCTGAGCCGCATCTCCAGATTGGTGATGGGACTGTAGTTGAGTTCGGGCGTGAGATTGAAACTCCAGTCGTTCATGGCCACGATGACGGTGAAAGCCGGGGTGAAGTAGAGGATGTCAAAGGGTTCTTTCTGGGTGAGCCTCAGATAAAGGTAGTCCTTCAGCGGATTCCGCCATGAAAAACCCTCCTTGGTGAGACTGTTGACGGGGCCGAACAGGGACCGGTTCCCGGTCTGTTGATAGCTGTCATAGGCCCGGTCGATATAGGCGTACAGGTTTTGGAGATCGCTCGGATCCACGCCCTCGCCATTGTGATAGTATTCGAAAATGGCGGTCAGGTCCGTTTCCGTCAGATAGCGCGTCCCCAGAAGACAGCTCCAGACATCGGATTCGCTGGTCAGGACCTGGCCGTTTTCCTGGAAAGTCATTTCCTGGAAATCGCTGATCCAGGCCACCTCCCCGTGAATCTCCAGATTGGAGAGGAGGTTTCTGGAAAAATCAAACCCCAAACGGGTGGTACGGCTGGCCCCGGTAAAGAAGAGGAGGTCCAGGTCGGTGTCATAGAGCAAGGCATAGAGTTTGGCGGCCACATTCACATGGCCGGTCTGTCCGAATTGGTCGTTAATGTCTTCATAAACCGGCAAGACCACGGGTGTGAAGGCCAGGGTCTGAAGCGGTCCGTCGAGACTCCGAATAAAATCTCCTCCGAGAATATAGTACCCCTCCAGGGCCTCTTCCGGATCTTCCGGGTTCTTGGGACGGTCCACGAAAGCAACCGGGTTCCAGGCATACCCCTTTCCCCATTTGGTCACCCGCTTGCCCGCCTCCACGGCCATGCGGGGACCGGGCTTGAAGGAGAGATACCCTTCCAGGAGAGTCATCTCGCCGTCCCAGCCGTCAGGGTTGTGGGTGAGAAAGCTGTCCAGTCTCACAAAACCACCAAGGTCCCCATACTGGAAGGCGCCTTCCAGCCGCGTCCCCAGGTCCGATTCCTCCAGTGCGGCGCCCGGTTCATCTTGGTAGAACTTGAGCTTATAGAGCGCCGAATCCAGGTCAAGACCCGAAAGAGTGGGCTGGACCTGGAGAAACCCGCCAAAAGCATAGGGCTTTTTTTCGACCTCCTTTTCGATCTCGGAAAGGTCAAAGGTAGGGGTTTCCCCAGCCATGGACCCACGGTACAAAAGGCCGATCAGGGCCAGGGTACACAGGAGGGAAACCCCAATCCTCATCGAAGGCTCTCGAGTCTGGGCATGAAATTGAGGGTGAAGGCCTCGTCCGGGATCTCCCGGGCCTTGATCTTGGCAAAGATCATGTAGGATCGGTATCCCTTGTAAAGCGGGCTGTCCGTCTCCACCACGGCCGGCCGCACAACCCCTCCCCCGAAGTCTTTCATGTCCTTGAAGTAGAGGGTCTTGATGAGCATGGCGGCCTGGGTAAGGCATTCGATTTTGGTGGGAAGCATCTTCTCCCTGTCCACCCACATGCGGAGCTGGTCATAGGCGACGGACCGGGTCTTGGCCTTCAGGTGAAGAAGGGTTTCCTTTTCGTTCTCCTCCACCTTTGTCACGGTATACTCTTCGGTATAGTCCAGTTGCAGGATATCCGAGTTATTGAACACGCCGCCCACAACGGATTGAAGGCTCGTTATGCGAACCGGCTTTCCCACGTTGGGGATATAGAGCCACATGTTCTCTCCCAGCCTCAGGGTGGTCCGCCCCTTGTCGCTTGCAGGGGATATAAAGAGGCCGGCGATCTTGTCCCTTCCCTTCTTCACCGTAAACAGGATGAACTCCTTCTTTCTGCCGTCCGGTTCCACGTTGACGAGCTTCCGGTACATCTCATAGGAATCCGGGGAAAGGTTCTTATCCACCCGGGCAAGGATTTCATTTCCATCCACGGCATAGGCGGGAATCAGGAGCAACAGGACCATCAAAAAAGCTATGACTCTGGACATCGTCTTTCTCCTTATTGTTGAGTCTATTCGTTGATAGGGTTTCCCGAAAGCCTTCTTTTTGGTTTTCAGCCCTTCTTCAATCGTTCATCGACAATCGAAAATCGTCACTTCTATACATGTCCCAGGGCCTCTATGGGGTCCATCCGTGCGGCTTTGAGGGCCGGCTGTAGACTCGCGAGAATGGAGACCCCGATTACAATCCCTGAAATGGCTATGAGAGCCACCGGGTCGATGGTCGGCGAAAGGATGAGCCCGGTCTGTCGTCCGAAGTCAAAGGATATCCGCGCCGCATGAAGGGCGTAAATCGTTACACCGCTCAGGATGCTTCCGAGAATTGCGCCGATCGCCCCCATGAGGAGACCTTCCAGCAAGAACATGGCAAGGATCTTTCTCGGCAGGGTCCCGATGGCGGCAATGGTCCCGATCTCCCGGACCCTTTCATAGACGGCCATGATCATGACATTCATAATGCTGATGAGCACGATGGCCACCAGCATGATCTTGACGAACAGGGTCATCATGTCGATCATGCGGGAGATATTGTAGAAGGGTGACAGCTTCTCCCAGGTTTGCACGTCAAAGATAGGTTTTCCCTGCTTGTTCAACTCTCCGGAAAGTTTTCCCGCCAGGACCGCGAATACCTGGTGAAGCGCTCCGAAATCCTTCAGTCTGACGGCGATTTCGCTGATCTCAGGCTGATCCATCCTCAGGATTTCCATTGCGTCATCCATGTGGACATACCCGTCCCTCCCGCCTGGGCCTGTCGCACTTTCCAAGATCGCTCCTACCTTGAGCTGTTTCCCGTTCACCGATCCGTCCCGGTTCGTGGCGATGACTACCACCATATCTCCCACCTTCACCTTCATGCCTTTGGCAAGAAGCTCCGGCACAAAGATCTCTCCCATTTTGAGAGACTTTTCTCCTTTGATGACCCTGGAGAGAAGGAGAGGGACCGTTTTCGCCTCCAGTTCCGGGTCCACCCCGTTCAGGCGGATATTTGTGGTCTCGATGAAGTTGCTGAACATGCCTCCGAATTTTATCCTTGGGGAGTAGGCCTCGATTTCAGGCATCTCCTTCAGCACCGCTTCCACTTTCCTGACTGCGCCCGGCTTCAAGTTCATGGTGAGCGGCAGGCTTTCGATGGCGGCCAGATAGCCTTTTCGATGTATTTGCATGTGACCTACAAAGGAATCCGTGATCTGCCCGATCATCATGCTTTTGAAGGAACCTGTGACCGCCATAAAGCCAGTTACGAACAAGACCCCAATGACAATGAGGGACAGTGTCAGCAAGGTCCTTCTCTTGTACCTGAACAGGTTCCTTCCCGCAATCTTGATGAGATTAGCCATTGCCGTGCCCTCCATTGTTTCCGTTTGTTTTCAAAACACCGTCTTCGATTCGGAAAATGACCTCGGCTTCCCCGATGATCCGGTTGTCATGGGTTGAAAAGACGAAAGTCGTCTCCTGTTCATCCCGGATTTTTCTCATGAGTCTGAGGATACTCATGGCCGTGTCGTGGTCCAGGTTGGCCGTGGGCTCGTCGGCCAATACCAGATCGGGATGGGTCACGAGCGCTCTGGCTATAGCTACCCGCTGTTTCTGCCCTCCCGATAGCTGATCGGGCCGTTTGTTCTGCTGGTCGCTCATCCCCACCGCCGCAAGCAGTTCCTCTACCTGTTTCCTTCGTCTGGTTGCAGGTATATTCCGAACCACGATCAGGGGGTATTCCACGTTTTCGTACGCGGTCAGTATGGGGATCAGGTTGAAGCTCTGAAAAATGAACCCGATATGTGTGCCCCTGAAAACGGCCGCGTCCGTCTTGCCAAGGTCCGACACGTCCATCCCCGCCACAAGAAGCCTGCCTCCGGATGGTTTATCGAGACAGCCGATAAGATTCAAGAGCGTCGTCTTTCCGCTCCCCGACGGCCCCACAAGAGAAACAAAGGCCCCCTTCTCGATAGAGAAGTTCAAATCTTTCAACGCCTTGACCCGAATCTCCCCGCTCTGATAGACTTTGCTTAAGTCCTGTCCCATAATCAGTTCCAATATGCACCTCCATTCATTTTGACAACCAAACATAGCCGGCTTTACAAGAAGGCTCTCTGCCTCACTTGGCCATATACAATAGGATATAGCCCTGCTTCCTGTTGGTTTCCATGATTTGGCAATATATGTGCCACCAATCTATCACTTAATAAAAACCATTGGATTCATACGCATTTTTGGCTTTCAGGAAAGCCGGGCCAAAATCCCAAACACCCACTCATGGACAAATGGATATGAAATATCCAGAAAGCTTATGGGTCTGGATATTATTTAACCGGATCCATTTCCGTCAAAAATCAGAAGGCCAGCCGAACAGCTCCCCGGTTACATCCTCTCCAGGCCGAGACCGATAGGCCTGGCCTTTCCCTGAAGCCTGATCAGGAAGTAGGCGGCCAAGAATCCAAGATACATGAGTCCATACCACTGCACTTGAAGCAGACCGATGTGGACCAATGTCGAATCAATGTCGGGATATGTCATAGGCTTGAACATCCCCTGAATAGAGGAACTTTTTTATTCTTTTAGATAAGCTTAGATACAAAAGCATGGTCGGAATCTGAATAATGGGTGCCACGGCGGCCGGGAGCACGGCCAAGGTTCCACCGAAGGCCGTGGTGGCTATCCCGATAGTGATAGCGTGGTTCTTTGCGGCAACGCTATAGCCCACAGCCATGCTGTCCCCATAGTTCATATGAGCCAGTTTGCAGAACAGAATTGCCAGACCAAACAGGATCGGATAGAGCGTTCCTATTCCCAGAATGACCAGGAGCATCCATTGAAAATTGCTCATGATCAACTTTGCCTGGGTGGAAATGATAATAAAAACCATGCAGAGCATTCCGCAAGTGGAGATGGCAGGGAAATAAGGGGCGATTTGCTGTTTATAGTTTTTCGGGCCGTATTTTCGGACCAGGATCTTTCGTGTGAGCAGACCGGCAGCCAGCGGCAGCACAACGATCAGCAGCATCTTCTGAAAGATCATCCAGGGATCAATGGCCACGTACATTCCGGCCACGGCCCACATCGAGAAGGGGACCAGAAAAATAGCCAGGACCATGCTCAGGGCCACCAACACCAGCGCTGATTCCACTTTCCCTTTGGCGTACCCGGTCCAGGCCGCGACCATCCCACTACAGGGAACGGTTACTTTGAGGATAAACCCGGCGGCAAGATAGGGGTCGGCATGGCTGAAGAGAAAATACGTCCAGAGTGCCCCTAAAATGGGCGTGAGCAAAAAATTCATCAAAATCGCCACAGAGAACAGTCTCCAGTCTTTTAGGGCCTTGCCGATATCTTCTACCCGCAGGTTGATCATCATGGGGTAAAGCATCACAAAGAGCAGGAATGGGATTGCGAGCTTCAAGGTTTTGACATCGGAAGCATAGTATCCGTTGAGCAAGGCCGTGAAGATCGAAAGAGCGACCAAAAGTGTCAGGTATTTACGCATAAATTCCGGAAATGTCATCATTTAGCTCTTTCTATTTTGCTTGAATGATATCGTCCAGTCTCATGACATCCACCTGTGAGTCATAAGGAAATCTCAGCAAGCGCCATCTAACTGGAGGCTGAGGGACGGTTCGCCCATCTTTTCAGCCTTTCTCTTCGTTCAGTAACAAAATTTTCGGATTTTTGCCAAATCCGCCGGTTTCTCAGGTGCAGTTTCTTCATGTTGCGACATGTTCGAATCCCCTTCGCGGTTTTGTCCATATCATCAAGACCCTCATGCTATTTGCGCTCCGTCCAGGTGTGATTTCAGGCTCTGATTCGACTTTTGTTTCAGGCGCTTTACAAACGTTTTAATTAACACAAGGGCTTCATCACGCTCCGTATCCAGTACCGCCCCTTCCATGCATATAAATTCCTCTTCGGAAATAGTCAAAACCATTAGTTGTCCTCCAAAGCCGTTATTCAAGAATGCTTAAACCTTAACAACCGCCTCCTTTCCCGGAAGGTGCGGTAGAACAGGTAGAACGCCGGGATCAGGAAAAGGCCGTCTCTCAAGACATACCACGCCATGGAAACGTTACCCGTTCCTTCCGCGCTCGTACCAAAGCAACCGCAGTGGACATTCAGACCCCGTGTCAGGTTGAAGATCATGGCCCCCAAAAAGACGAGCATAAGAACCGCTGCGATGCATGCACTCCCTTCCCGAAACAGACCGACAATCAAAAAGAGACCCAGCATAAGCTCCAGCCATGGAAGAACGATCACTGTAAGGTTGATGAGAAAATCCGGGAGGACCTGATAGTTGTAAACAGCCTCGGCAAAGGCTGCAGGGTGGAGGATCTTATCCATGCTCGCACAAATAAAGACGGTCCCTAAAATCAGGCGTGCGACCAGGGCTAAAAGCCCGTGCTGTTCCCACTGTCCCCTGAGAAAACCTGTTTGACCTTCAGCCATTTATAGCCCCTCCGCAAGAGATTTCGCAAAGTACCCCCCCATTCCCACACGATCCGGTTTCGAACTGGAGTACCGGATGATCGATGCCGAATCGATGGAAGAGCTTGTGACGTATCGTTTCACCGAGTTTCTCGGTCTTACTGACCTGCTGGTCCAATACTTCCACATGACAGGAAAAACCGATACTGGAAGCGGAGATATTCCAGGCATGGAGATAATGGGTGCCGCAAACACCGGGGATCTGTTCCAGGAAATTCTTGATTTCCTCAAGATTCAATCCTTCCGGGGTGGCATTCATAAGTATCCCGGCGCTCGCCTTTAGGATGGACAAGCAGTTTTTCAGGATGAAAACGACGATGAGAATGGAAAGCAAGGGGTCCAGCCAGTACCAGGGCCTGAAAATGAGAACCACCCCGCTGACCAACACCATGACGGACGTCAGAAGATCCCCTAACATGTGAAGGAAGGCGCCCCGGACATTGAGGCTGTGCTTCGAATCCCTGTGGAGCAGCCATGCGGACAGACCGTTGCCCAGTATCCCGACACCGGCCATCAAGATGACCACGTTGCCGAAAACGGCCTGCGGGTGATAAAATCGTTCCACTGCCTCGTAGATGATGAAGGCCGAGGCGCCTATGAGAATGGCTACGTTTATGGTGGCGGCCAGGATCTCCGCCCGCTTGTAACCGAAGGTGTTTTGAAAAGAAGCCCCTTGCTTGCCGATGCGATGGGCAATGTAGGCAATCAAAATGGCCACGAAGTCGCTGAAGTTATGAGTGGCATCGGAGATGAGGGCCATGCTGTTGGCGTAAACCCCTCCGATGACCTGGGCCACGGGGATGATGAAGTTGAGTCCCAATGTCAATAAGAGCCGGGACCCGCTGGTGTCTTCCATATCCACGTGATGGTGTGAGCAGGCGCCGGTTAAACCGTGAGCATGCTCCACCGTTTCGCTGCCATCAGGCCCATGCCCGACTTTATGAGGCGTTTCCATTGTTATCCTTTTTGGCCATCCGAACGGCCTGTCTCTCCTTTTTCTACGGGGAGCCCTGCCTCCTGCCATCTCGTCCAACCATTTAGAAGAACCTGCACTTTTTTGTAACCCATGGAAACCAGCTCTTTGGCAAGATCTTCGCTCAGAGAACAGTGCTCTCCGTCACAATAGGTTACGATCCGGGCATCTTCCGGTATCCTGTCGAAGACACGGTCGATATATTGGTCAAAAGATTGCCATGGAATATTTTGAGCACCACGAATATGTCCCATGGCATAATCCCGGGGAGATCGTGCATCGAGGAATATGGTCTGCTTCTCAAGGCAGAGACTTCCCGCCTCATCGAGAGAAACGACCATGCTATTCCCCGTATCATTGGTTAAACGGGCCTCCGGTGCCCAACTGGCTGCTAGCGGAAGGGTGTTGGACCGGGCTTAATTTGTCAAAAGGCCTGTCACTACAGCCAGGAGAAGAATCAGCCCCGACTACCGGATAGCTCGCTATGCCCTTCTTGTATTTCGATGTTTTTTCATGTGACCTTCCTTCGCTCAATTCTTTCCCATCAACACTTCCACGGTCTTCAGATGGATCGGGTAGACATCCCCGGGCCGCAGCTGATAATTCAGGTCCACGGTAACCGTCAGTTTCTCAACACCTTGAGGCATTGGTGCCTCGAAAATCTCTTCTTTTGCCATGAAGGGCTGAATACTCGTATCGCGAATGAGCCCCAGTTTGTGTGTGGGCCCATAAACCATGGCGTTATCAAGTCCGTTGGTTGACTGAGGCATGTAAACCTTGCTGTTTTCATATATCTTTTTGCCTTGATCATCCTTTATGGTCACTTCCAGGACCACTCTGTTTTTGGAAGGTCAGCCGTCCGGTATTCGGTGACCCGCCTTGCTGGTGATTCTTACGTTCACCACTACGGTGGGAACAAACTTCCTGGGGGTAATCTGAGAGCTGTAGGACAACGTTCCGACGTCCAAGGTGAGGGCCTGGGCAAGCCTCCTGGAAACGTCCTTTCGGTCCTCAAAGTTGGGAGGGCAGACATGGTCGGCATTCTCCATATGGCATTCCTGGCAGGTTTTTGCTCCGCCGGAAGGAATATAGGCGTGGAGGTAGCTGCCGTAGAGGGTGGCGCACTGCACCGGGTGTTCAAACTCAAGATTCGGTCCCAGCCCGTGGCACTGGCCGCACATGACGGACCGCTTCATGATGGGGCTTTTACGGACCAATTTATAATGGTCGTCAGGATGTTCCTTCACATCTGCGGGGCCATAAAGCATGCCCGCCTTGGGCAACCCGTGGACAATGCCCTTGTCGTGGTGGCAGACCAGGCAGCTGATGTTCAGCTTTTTCATGGTTTTTTTGTCTTTGTTCAGAATCGCCTCGGCGATCTCGGAGGCTACCCGGTCGGAGGCATGTTCCATTTGGGGAAAATGGCATTTGAAACAGGGGAAGTTCTTACGGGTGGCCTCTTTCGGGTTTTTAACTGAAAGGACACCTTTTGTGAGATAGCGGTCCATAAAGATACCCATGATAGACCTTGCATGGTGGGACTTTTCCCATTGATCGTGGATTTCTTCATGACACTCCTTGCAGCGGGACGTATCATACCGGCTGATCAATTCCTGCAGGGTCTGGGCTTGTTTTTCCGAGGCATTGCTTGATGGGGCGCTTATGGAAAGGAAAAAAACCAGGAATCCGAGACCTGCAATCCCTACGGCCTTTCTGCTCCCAAACAGTGCCATACAAAATGATTTTAAGAGATTGAGAAACAGATTGCTGTTCTGGCGTGCATCCATAAAATTAATCCTCGTGTAAAAACGTTCATTCAGTCATCAAGAGAGAAACCGCTCATGTAAAGGTGTAATTCGTGGCTTTTCTCCGATGTCAACTCCGGGCAATCTTCCGGCCCCTTCGCCCCCTGGACCACGAGCGTTGCAAACGCCATACAGGTGGGCTGTCCACATTTCTCGCAACCAGTGCGATGCGGCAGAAGCTTTAAGATTTCAAATACCTTTGGCTTTGGCGCTCCCTCGTAGGAGGGTTCAATCTCCTCTCGACGTTCCCAGACCTCATTGATCTCCCTTTTAAGCCATTGAAGAATTTTTTCCGCCTCTTCCGCGTCTTCGAGGGCATTTACGGCAATCTTTCGAGCATGTACGGTGATGATCTTCCCCTGTACCCGGAAAGTTACGGCCGGCGGGTCCTTGAAATACTCAAAACCGCCCAGTTCGGCGTTGAGGTAGGGAAGGGCTTCGCCCACGTTCTGGTCCAGATGGGCGATGCAGTGCACCGATTGGAACCCCGGATTGCACTCGGGCCGGAATATCTCTTTTGTGTAACTTTTAAGCAACATGAGATCACCCTTTCTTGAGCCTTTTTTTTGTAACTACCGGATTCCCGGGAATTTTCAGGAATCCGGCGTGTTCAGGAAAACATCATGCCCAGGGGCCAAAAGATATTACCGCTTGCAACACTCCGAGCTCTTCAGGCCTTCGGCAAGGAGGGCCTTATAATCCCCAAGGGCATCATGGGTCCAGCAATCATCCCCGCCCGCGGCCTCCCTGAATGTCAACGCCATGATGTACGAAAGTTCCTTTACCGTGGCCCCCGCTTCCAGGGCTCCCATGAAATGTTTTAACAGACAAGGCTTTGACCGAGCCTTGATGGCCAGGGCAAAGCAGATAAACTGATAGGTCTTTTCATCGATGGTTCGCATTTCCTTGTAGGTTTCATCCATTTTGTCCAGATGTTCAGCAAACTCCGGAAACCATTCCGCCAAAAGACGTGCGTCCGACATGGTGTGACCTCCTTAAGAATAGGGTTTTAGATTGAAAAAAAAGGGGTAACGATAAAATACAGTCCTAAGACTCCGATGAGAGCCCCGGCCCCTTTTCGAAACCAGTTGCCGGCCCCCTGCCAGCGACTGCTTTCCATCAGGCGCTTTACCGCGGCAGTGGAGCTGCCCGCCACCACAATGGGCAGGCAGTGACCCAGGGCAAAAAGCAGAATAAACAGGACTCCCGTGACCACCTTCTCCTGAACCGTGACAATCGCTAGAATGGGCGCGATAAACCCAAAGGTGCAAGAACCGGAAAGGACTCCGTATGCCAGACCCAAAGCCAGGGCGCCGAACATGCCGCGAAGGTTGAGTTTATAGAGAAGACTTCCGGACATGGAGCATTTTTCAACACCCAGCATGCCGAGCGCCACCCAGACCAGAACCAGTCCAATGAGGATCTGCCAGTAATTGCCAACGTCTCCCAGCATTCGTCCCAACAAGGCACAGATGATCCCGATGAGCGCGATGGTGATAAAGAGCCCCACGGTAAAGGCGATGGAATAGTAGGCGGCCTGTCTCGGTTTCAGGAGTGTCTCCTGCCCTCCCACGTAGGCGACGATCAAAGGGATGGACGCCAGATGACAGGGACTGAAAACCACGCTGATCATACCCCAGATAAAACAGCCCACAGCGGCGATGGCTGTGCCGCCTGCAATCCACTCGTTGACCGTCAGAAAAAATGTTTCCAGCATCGAGTCTCTCCTGTTTTCATCCTAAGGCTTTCAAATGGATGCGCCTTCAGCTGAAACCCATCTTTTTCAACTGCGAAACAATATCCGCCTCTCCCAGAAAACCGGTGTGGCGATAGACCTCTTTGCCGCCCTTATCAAAAAAGATTTGGGTGGGGATGGCACGGATGCCGAAACGTTTTGCCGGTTCCTTGTCTTTCCAGACATCGATGAAAACGATCGCCGCCTTTCCTCGGTACGCTTTTTCGAGTTTGGTGATGATGGGCGCCATCATTTTGCAGGGAATACAGGAGTCCGCGCCCAGGTCCACCATTGTCACCATCCCCTTGACCGGTACATCGCCTGGCGGTTGCGGATGGGATGAAATGGGCTCATCCGATGAGCACCCGCATAAAAGCAGGCCTATAATCCCAATCAGGGTCGCCATGCCAAAGGTTGCGCTTAGTTTCTTCATTGTCATGTTATTCCATTCCCATTTTTTTTAACTGTTTCAGCACCTCTACTTCTGCATAGAAGCCCTGATGCCTGAAAACCTCTTTCCCTTTGGCGTCATAGAAGACCTGGACCGGAATTGCCCGAATGCCGAATCGGGCGGCCAGCATCTGGTTTTCCCTCACATGGATGAATACCACTTTGAGTTTGTCTGGAAATTTTTTTCGGAGGTTTTCCAGTATGGGCTGCATCATATCGCACGGCACACAGCCCGAAGCACCAAATTCTGCCAAGGTGGGTTTCCCGGACATGCGGGCCTGGTCTACCGGGTTATTCAAGGCCAGTTGGGCTTGCTTTTTTACCCAATCCCGGTTCAATTGAATATGGGCTTTTTGGCCCAAAGCTTTTATATGGGTATCCAGAAATTCCTGCTTTTTTTGCTGGAGGAGAAACTGTTCAATGCTCCCTTTGACCTGATCAAAGGGCATTCCGCCCACCACCTCCTTGTTGTTGTCGTAAAAGGCTCGGACTTCGCTTTCGGTTGTTGTTACGCCTTTGGTTATTCGATCGACATAGACCTTCCCTATTTCTTCATCTGGCCCGTCCATCGAGAGGCCCAGGGTTTTGGCATCCCGCATGATAAGTTCTTGGATCGCTTCCTGTTCCAAAAGAAAAAAGAGGCTTTTT
>JAJDOH010000018.1 GCA_022340265.1 Deltaproteobacteria bacterium
AAGCCATGCATGAATATCGACCAAAATGTCCAAAATATTCCGGCGGGGTTTCCATCCGGTCAGGGATTGAATGCGTCGGCAGTCACTGATGTAGTAGGGGATATCGCCCCTTCTTGTTTCAGGAATACTGCCAATGGAACAAGCATTGCCCGTGACCTGCCGGCATGCGTCCGTCAATTCGCACAGGGATACACTGAGATCCTTGCCGCCCCCCACATTGAATATTTCACCCGACGTTTCGGAAATTTTGTTTATGATAACACGGATGAGATCATAAAAATCTTCGATGTGAAGGATGTCCCGAACCTGCTTTCCTTTTCCGCCATAGCCCATATAGGCCAAACGGCCCGGCCAAAGATGTTTGGCCATCCATAAAACCACAAATCCCTGATCCACTTTTCCCATCTGCCAGGGGCCCGTCAGAACCCCGCAACGCAGAATAAGGCCGCGAATACCATATGCTGCGATATATTCCTGAACCATGAGTTCGGAACAGAGTTTTGTGGCACCATAGAGAGACCGGACGCCGTTGAGCGGAAAGTCTTCACTGAAGCCGAAGTGAGAAACGCCGAGAATTTCACCATGGGCATTTTTCAGGTGAAACCGGGTCTCATCTTCTTTAAAGTCGAGTCCATTGATGGCACCCATTGGATAAACTCTGCTGGTGGATAAAAAGATGATCTCGGAGCCGTGCCGACGGCATGTTTCCAGACAATTCACGGTCCCCAAGAGATTGGTTTGATACAGGTAGGCGGGAGACCGGTCATAACCGGCTAAGACGGAAGGTTCTGCTGAACATTCCACAAGCAGGTCAATATCGCCCACAGCCGCGAGATCTTCAACTATGCGCACATCCCCGTGGAGGAAACGGATACCCATTCTTTTTAATCTCGGCAGATTCAATTCCGACCCTCGTCTGTGAAGGTTGTCCAAAGCCGTGACGTTCCACCGCGGATGGTCGCGTTTGAGGTGGAGCGCCAGATTGGCGCCCACAAAGCCTGCCCCCCCGGTAATCAGTACATTTCTCATACACTCAGATCCTAAATTGGAAACCCTCAATCCCCGCCAAGTCCAGTCTGTATCCAGAAGATCAATCCGGTTTTACACGGACGATGTGAAACCCTTGGCCCCTCAAGACTCAAAAAACTTCCGCCATTTCATTCAGCTGAAAGAATATTCTTAAAAGCCTCCGAACTTCTGATATTTTGAAGATCTTTGTCCGTTTTCAGCAAATTCCAGTCGCGAAAACCGTTTTCCACTGCTTTCTGAAGGCAGTTTATGGATTTTTCCACCTTATGTTGCAGCGCATACAGACAAGCCAGATTGTAGTAGACCATTGGCTTGACCGCCGGGTTCATCTTCATGGCTTCGTTATAATGATCCACAGCTTCAGACGTTTTCCCTTGCACCGCCAGTTCATCGGCGAGGGCGATGCGGGCTTCTACAAAGTCAGGCTTGATTTGCAGTGCAATTAAGAAGTGCTCCTCTGCCTCGCTGCTCCGGCCCGAATTGCTCAGGATCAGTCCCAGTTGAAATTGGGCCGAGGCATTCTCCGGCTGAAGGCGCAGGACCTCTTTATAATGGGCAATGGCTTTTTGGGTCTTTCCCAAAGCCGAAAATGCTCCGGCCAGATTGTAATGGGCCCCCGCATGATCCGGCTGAGACTCAAGTGCTTTTTCATACTGCAAAATGGCTTTCCGGGGGTCTCCACTCCTCGCCAGGGCATTTCCCAAATTCACCCGGGCATTTACAAAATCAGGCTGATACCGGAGCGCCTCGGAATACTGATAACCCGCCTGCTCGAAGTTCCCATTTCTCATATAGGCATTTCCGAGATTGTAATGCATACTGGGATCATTTGGCCGAATGTCCAGTGCTTTTCGATATTGGGCGATGGCGTCATCGGTTCTACCCGCCCGGAAAAAGGCGTTGGCAAGATTGTAATGGGCGTTGGCGCTGTCCTTATTCAAGGTCAACGCCTTTTCGTAATGCTTCACGGCCTCATTTAATTCACCCTGATCCGCCAGGATATTGGCAAGGTTTACGTGGGCTTGCACAAAGTTAGGGTCAGATTTGAGAACCGACAGATATTGTTCGGCCGCTTCACGCTTTTTCCCGTTTGCCGCCAAAATTCGAGCAAAATTGTACCGGCCATCGGTGAATCCCGGGCAAATCCGCAAGGCGGCTTCAAAATGGCGGATGGCTTCATCTGTTTTTCCCTCGGCCTCGAGGGCGCGGGCCAGGCCGTTGTGCGCCACGTAGTTATTGGGTATGACCTGAAGCCCGTGCCTGAAGAGGGTTTCACTGTCGGACCAATAACCAGCCTGCCGCCAGGTCAATCCTCCCAGAACAAACAAACATGCCATTCCCGAGAAACCCAGGACTTTTCTCCGATGTGGTAGGGAATGCAATGTATCTGAAACGCCCCAAACAACCATTACAAAAATTCCCACAAGTGGGATATAAGCATACCGGTCCGCAGTGAAGTGCCGCCCGACCTGCACGAGCTGTATGACCGGGACAAAGGTCCCCAAATACCAAAACCATCCTACGGCCAGATAGGGACGGCGTTTTCGGAGCAATACCACTCCCAGGGACACCAGGGACAGGAATAGGGCCGATGTTAAAACCTGCCATGCCGGAATGATGCGATGGGGGTAGAACACCGTGAGGCCGTTGGGATAAACGGCTTTCCAGAGATATATGACATACGATACAATGGCATTTGACACACGGGTTCCGATGGGTAACGTATCGATGCTGGTGAGCGCACCACCCCTTTGTTGCGCCACAAAACCGATAGCGGCAATCATTACGACAATGACAAAAAGCGGCACCTTCTCCACCACGGGCCCATATCTCGAAAGGCCCATCTTTTCGGTTCGGGCTGCATTCGAACGGAAAGCCTTGAAACGTCCCAGGGGCCAGTAGTCCAACAGAAGCAACGCAAAGGGAAGGGTCACGATCATAGGTTTGGCCATCCCCCCAAGAATGAAAAATAAAACGACAAGGCAATACCAACCAACCTTAAACCTTTCCAAATATCGCAAATAACTCCAAAGGGTGAGCATCCAGAAAAAGGTGCAGAGAACACCTTTGCGCTCCGCTATCCACGCAACCGATTCCACATTGAGGGGATGGAGGGCGAATAGCGCAGCCACAAACCCACTTTTAAACGGTTCTCCTGTCATTCGATGAAAAATACGGAACAGGAGCAAAGTACTTGCAATGTGCAATATCAGATTGGTCAAATGATGCCAGAAAGGATTGAGTCCGAAAAATTCACACACCAGCATATGACTGAACCAAGTTGCCGGATGCCAGTTGCACACATCCAGTGTTCTGAAAGCCCGCGCTACGCTTTTGGCCGTCACACCCGCTTGAACCCACTGGTTTTGTGTCACATAGAGCTCATCATCGTAGTTGGTAAAATCATACCCCGTGACTTGCCAGTAAACGGTCAGGGTCGACAGCAGAAGGAACAGAGATATCCACAAAGGAAGACGTCTTTCCAGCATAGAATTATTTAATTTCCGGTCACCCATATAACTGACTTTCAACCTCTTTCAACTTTCATGAGAATTCCTTCAAATCATGTCCTCCATGCCACAACACAGCAGATCGGAAACCAGATCCACCAGGCCCAGGATGGCATCGGCCTTGAGATGATTCTCGATGGAGCGGTCAAACAGAATGGAAAAATTCGGCGGAAACTCCTGATCCCCCAGCCACAAAATGTAATAAAGGGGTACTTTCGGAAACGGCAAGAACCGGTAGGCCGCATCCCCCATGGCAATGGATGCACCTGCCAGAGCCTCAGCGTCCGTTCTGAATCCCTCGGGGTCTTTTCCATAGCGTGACAACAGGGGGGCAACGTTAATTTCGTGGGGACCTTTAAAAAAATGGCCGGTTTTCAGGTCCAAGGCCCCAACCCGGTCTCCGCTTAAGGTTGCCGGTCCGGCGTTTATGAGATAAACCAGACAAAGCAGTTCCAGCATGGGGTTATCAACAAATTCCCAGGAACCGTTGTGCTCTTGAAAAATACAACGGGTCTGCCGGTCCACCAGGATATTTCGGTTCAAAAAGGGAATGACCCATCCCCTTGGCGCCATCTGTGAAACCAGCGCCATTGAGCAGACTTCCTGGGCATCCCGACCCACCAAAGACTGCCAGTACTCGGCGGGAACGTTGACCTTTCCACGCACCCAGCCTTTTTGGGTTTCGCGCTTCTGGTTCCACCGCCTTTCCTGCATTTCAAGATATCCCCGGCTGAAGGGATAAGGGCCGTCTGTGAACTGGGTGCAGGGGAAATCATCACAG
>JAJDOH010000179.1 GCA_022340265.1 Deltaproteobacteria bacterium
TTCCTTGACCGCTGACCATCCCCCGGTGCTGCGGATCAAACCGCCTCCCATCATATCAAGTTTATAAGTTAAGGGCGTCCCCTTTTCCTCACCTTTTCCTCAGCAGCATTTTCGTATAGGGATGGGCCGGATGTGAAAGGATGCGGGAGGCCCGGCCCAGTTCTACCAGACGCCCAGCCAGCATGACGCCCATCCGATCGCTGATTTTGCGGGCCAGGGCGATGTCGTGACTGACAAAGAGCATGGTCAGACCCCGTTCGGTCTGAAGGTCCAGGAGCAGCTTCAGCACCTTTGCCTGAACACTGGGGTCCAGGGCGCTGGTGGGCTCATCGGCGATCAGAAGAGAGGGCGTTAGGATCAGGGCCCTGGCGATACAGACCCTTTGGAGGGCCCCCATGTTCAACTCATGGGGATAACGCCCCAAAAAGGCATCATCCGTGGAGAGGTGCACATCAGCCAGAACCGATTTAACCATTTGCTTTCTCTCGTCTCTGCCCTGGCCGATGCCGTGAATGGCAAGGGGTTCCGCCACGGCGTCATAGACGGTAAACCGGTGGCTGATGGATGCCGCGGGATTCTGATAAACCACGCCGATTTTTCGGGCGACGGAAGCGGCATCATTTTTGAGCCATTCATCCATGTCACGGTCTTCCAATACGCGGGTTCCATGATCCTGGGCCAGGACCCCCGCGGCAATCATGGCCAGTGTGGTCTTTCCCGATCCGGTCTCACCCACCAGGGATAACAGCTCTCCCGCCTTCAGCACCAGGTCGGTGGGGTTGAGGGCCACGGTATGGTCATACCGTTTGGATACCCCTTGAAGCGATAGCATCCGAGCAATACCGCGGCGAAGACATCGCACTTGATGATGTTCCACCGTTTCAAGGTATACCGGATCGGTTCTGCAAGCTTCAACGGCCTGTGTGCACCGGCCCTGAAACAGGCATCCCGTGGGCGGGGCGTGTCCGTCTGCGTGAGCGGATTCGGGGATCTGGATGTGGGAGTGGTGATACCGGGATTGGTCCCGGCGGCCGTGCTGGTGCACCAGACGGTAAAAGGCATCCCCGCGAATGCCCCCCAGGTCCCTGGCCGTGTCCATGGTGGGATAGGACCGGCCAAGAGCCATGGTATAGGGGTGAAGGGGGTTTGAAAACATCTCCGCCGCCGGCAATGTTTCCATCACCTGCCCCAGGTAAAGGACCGCCATTTCATCCCCGTGGGCCACGGCAAACGCCAGATCGTGGGTGATGAGAAGAATGCCCTTGCCCCGTTTTTTACAATCCCTGATGATGTCGGATACAAACCCTTTGTTTAAGGCATCCAGGGCGGAGGTGGGTTCATCCATGATCAAAATATCAGGATCCAGAATGGTGGCCATGGCCAAAAGACTCCGTTGCACCTGCCCGCCGCTCAACTGGTGGGGATACCGCCGGTGGCAATCTTCGGGGAGCCCCATGTCAAGCAAGGCACGGGAAGCCCGCTTCAACGCCGTTTTTCGATTTTGGCCACCCGTTTTCATGAGGGGTTCGGCTACCTGATCGATGATCCGGTAGGCGGGGTTCAGAGTTTCGGCGCCGTTTTGAAAGACCATTGCAACTTTCCGCCATCGAATGTTGTTGAGCGCGTCTTCATTTGAAAAATCGATTTCCCGGTCGTTTAAAATGATCCGCCCCGTTGTTTCGGCGTTTTTAGGGAGCAGCCCCAGGCACGCCTTTCCAAGGGTTGTTTTTCCGGATCCCGATTCCCCCACGAGAGCAAGGCACGCACCCTTTTTGACGGCAAGGGTTGCCTCCTCAGCCGCCTGAATGTTGTGATCCCCGTCCCGGTAGACGACACTGAGATCCTGGATAATCAAACTCATGATAGCCTCCCGGGGAGGCTCTCCCTTAAGCGGGGGTCCACCACTTTTTCCAGACTGATGGCCAGAAAGGTGACCATCATGATGAGCAGGGACAGACAGACAATGGGGGGGAAAAGCCAGTGCCACCAGATGTCCATGTAATAGAATTGAAGGGCGTAGCTGATCATCATCCCGAGAGATTTCCGGCTGGGATCGAGAAGACCTAAGAAAGCGAGGGAGGCTTCCATGAACATGGCCATGCGGGCCTTTGCGGCAAACCCGATGAGGTAGAGGGGAAACATCTCCGGAATGAGATGCCTGGAGATGATATACACGCTGCCGCCCCCCATCTGCCGGGCGGCCCGGACGTGAAGGCTCTGTTTGAGGCTCAGGGTCTGGGCACGGATGGTCTTGCCGATGGTGGGCCACATAAGTCCCGCCAAAATCAATGCCAGGATATGGGGGGATGGACGAAAGAGCGCTGCCACCAGGATCAGGATCATGATGGCCGGCGTGGCCAGGAGCACATCGGCCAGCCGCATGAGCAACAGATCCACTATGCCGCCGAACCATCCCGCAAGTGCCCCCAAGAGCACCCCCAGAAAAAGGGCCGTGGAAGCACCGATCACCCCGAAAACAAAGGTATTGCGAACCGCATAAAGCAATTCCGAAAAGATATCCTGCCCTCCGTCGTTGACGCCGAGAAGGTGGGTGAAGGACGGGGGCGACAGGGGTACAAAATCCATATTCCAGGGGCTGAATGGCGCCAGAAGCGGCCCCAAAAACGTGACGATCAGAAAAAAAACAATCAGGATCATACCGGTTAAGAACCAGGGATCCCGGCGGAGCATGTGGGACAGGTTAACGTGCATACCTGATCCTGGGGTCAATGATCCGGTAGGCCCATTCCAACCCGAAGAAGATCGCCAGAATGATCAGGGAACTCATGAGCACCACCGCCTGAATCACCGGCAGATCCCGCGCCGCAATGGCGTTGTACAACAGGGTGCCCACCCCGGGATAGGCGTTGATTTTCTCCACCACCAGGGCGCCCGTGATCATGAAGGCCAACCGCATTCCAAACCGCGTGACCACGGGAATAAGCGCATTTCGCGCCGCATGCACATACCGAATGCGCAAAGGCGGAACCCCTTTGGCCCGCGCCGTGTTGATGTAGTCGGCCATGATCACCATAACCATGCTGTTCCGGGTGAGCAGGAAATTGCCCGGTAAATAGGCCAGCACCAAGGTGCACAGGGGTAGCGCCAGATGATGGCCCACATCCACCACGTGGGCCAGAAAATCTTTTTCCCCGTAGGCCGTCTCGGCGCCCGCCGCCGGGAACCACTGAAGCTGCAATGCAAAAACAAAAAGGAGAATCACGCCGGCACAGATCTCGGGTATCCCCTCAAGCACGGTCATGCCCCCCACCATCCCTTTTTCAAAGGGGCTGTTACGACGCCAGGCCGCTTCCACCCCCGCCACAAAGCCGATGATCATGGATATCACATGGGCCGAACCCATGAGCAAAAGGGTCCACGGCAATGCACTGAAAAAGAGGGCCGACACGGGCGTTTGAAAAACATAGGAATAACCCCAGTCGAACCGGGCCAGCCGTGACAGGTAATGCCCGAATCCCCCTTCCTGCCCAAGGTCGGCCCGGAGTGCCGCCTCCTGTTCGGCGGTCAGGGTGACCTGGGACGCCCCATAGGTAGCCGTCACGAAATCCCCGGGCAGAAACCGCGGCAGGCCGTAACTGAGCCAGGTCATGACAAGGGCGGCCAGACAAAAGGTGGCCATAAGTCCCAGGTCATTGTTTAATTTCCGCGGTTTTCTGAACACTTGACTCCTTTGGTCGGTGACGAGAGACATGGCATCCATCGGCTCCCTGTCCCCTGCACCCTGCCCCCTATTTTATGAGTGACATCTTGTTTTGCGCAATGGGAATTCCCAAAGCAATCCCGCCTTTGGTGTAATACCACGTAATTCCTTTCTCGGGATTATAGGCGGTCATGGAAACCGGATAGTAGAGCGAGATGGCCGGAAGTTCGTCCGCATAAAGGGTCTGAATTTTGTATACAATGGCTTTGCGCTTTTGAACGTCCATTTCGGTCATCTGTGCGTCCAAAAGATCCAGAAGTTCCCGGTTAGCGCCGTAACGGGCGGAATTGACCGATCCCGCCAACTTTGGGCTGATCATCCGTTCAAGGATCATGGCATCCCCCATCAGACCGCCGTGTCCCGTAACGGCCAGATCGAACTCCCAGTTTCTGACTTTGGCATCGGCCGTAGCCTGTTCCAGGTTGACCAGGTCCACTGAGATACCGACATTTTCAAATTGATTTTTCAACACCTCTCCATCCCGGTCTGCCATGGACTCCCCGGCAATGGAGATGTTTGAGACCAGCAATTCCACTTTCAAGGGGTTGCCGTTCATCTCGTAAAACCCCGTCGGATTCTTTTTGTACCCCAATGACGTCAGAATATTCCGGGCCTTTTCCGGATCGTAGGAATATCCGGGCGTTTCCGGATTGTAAAAGGGGTGGTCCGGGGAGAGTAGCCCGAAGGAAGCGGGAGAACCGAACCCTCGATGAGCCTTGTCGATGATCTCCTGCTGATTGATGGCATAGGCCAAAGCCTTTCGAAACCGTTTGTCGTTCAGAGGAGGTTTTTTATGGTTGATCATCAATTTCTTGTTCCAACCCCGGGGACTTTCCAGCACCGTCATCCCTTTCTTTTTGAGATGATCGGCCATATCCGGCTTGATGTTCACCAGATCCGCTTTCTTGCTTAAGAGTGTCATTAAAGGGTTTTTGGCTTTGATGTAGATCAATCGATCAACGGCCGGTTTTCCCAGGTAGTAAGCCGCGTTGGCCTCATACAGATACGTCCCCTTTGTCTTGTCAAAATCCACAAATTTAAATGGGCCACAGCCGATGAATGCATCCGGGGCCAGATACTTTTTGGGATCGTCCACCTTTTCCCAGATGTGCCGGGGCAAAATGGGCATGGTCCCACCGATGTAAGCCATAAAAGGGGCGTAGGGTTCGTTGAGATGGATGGATACCGTGTGAGGTCCCAGGGCTTTGGCGCCGGCCACCTTATCAAGGGGCACCCATTGGTACGGGTGCTTCTTGAAATAGTCGATGGTGAACACCACATCATCGGCCGTAAAAGGTTTTCCGTCATGCCATAAAACCTGCGTCTCAAGCTCAAAGATAAAACTCAAAGATTCAGTGTCATACCGCCAAGATCTGGCCAGAGCGGGTATATCACCTTTCGCATCTTTCCAGACAAGGGTATCGAAAACCATAGCCATCCGCAGGTATCCGGGTCCCCTGGGATAGTGCTGATAGGGATTGGGATAACCCCAGTCTCCCTTGCCGTCGGCAATCCGAATATCCTTAGAAACATTCTGCGCGGAAATACCCGCGGGCAGCATCAAGAAAAAGAACAGAATTAATATGGTCCGTAAAAGACATCGAAAAAATTCATGGGACATGGCTATTTCCTTTTCATTCAACCCGAATTCTTAAATCCGGACAATTTGATTATTTCAAAAAAGCAAAAAAAACCACAAAAGCATCCCTTCCCTGCAGAGAAGAAGAGCCTTCATGGCTGAAATGATAGTGCAGTTTTATGTTTTAACTTTTAAGAGATTGATTTTGCGCTTCAAAAAGTAACGGCTTCGTGCCGAAATTTTCCAGGTATCCTAAAAGGTTCAACTACCATTGTCAATGCTTTTTCGAATTTCATCAAACGTCAATTGCTTTCAATTCTTCGTTAAGCGTTATTGATAATGAAGGGCTGTTGGACCGGCTTACGTGAAAGGCCCGATGCGCCGGTGTTTGGATTTTCCAATTGACACCCATAAATTCTTACCCTAAAATGAGTAAGACATAATAGTTGGAGGTAAGATATGCTGACGACAAGGATCTCTTCAAAGGGTCAGATAGTGATCCCCAAGACGATTAGAGACCGGCTGAAAATATCCGCCGGCGCATTTTTTAATATCCGGCTGGAAAATGAAAATATTGTACTGACACCCGAGAAGGCAACACCTATTGAGCGGCTTTACAACAAGTTTGCCGGTGAAACGATTCTCCATGAACTGGAAAAGGAACATGCAGACGAAATCGCAAGAGAAAATTGTGCTTGATGCCTGGGCCGTGCTGGCGCTGATCTTTGGGGAGGAACCTGCCGCTTCGGTAGTCAAGGACCTATTTGTTAATAAGGATATTTCGAGGTCATCAATGCATATGTCATGGATCAATCTTGGTGAAGTCTATTATACGCTGGCTCGCAGGAAGGGTATGGATGCGGCGGATGAGGTGCTGAAGGATATTCAGATGCTCCCTGTAACGCTGCACGAACCCTCAAAGGCCGATGTTCTGTCAGCTGCAAAGATAAAGGCAAAACATAAGTTGTCTTATGCCGATGCATTTGCCGTATCACTGGCCGAAAAGACAAATGGAACCCTGTTTACGGGTGATCCGGAAATCATACTTTTAGGCGACATTTTGAGGATTCGACAGCTCTCAAAGGCCCACTGACGGTGCGATCTCTCCCTTTAAATTTTTTCCACTTGTAGATTTCCATATCTATTGAGGGGCCGGAAACCGGAAAATAGGACATGAAAGCTGCATAGCCGCAATTTTGCTTCTTTGAGGGAGGAGCATGATGACTGTTTATTCTTTAAACTGCATGTCGTGAAGTTGCTTAAAGCGCCCGTTTTTCGCCATCAGTTCTGACAGACTGCCGGACTCGATGATTCGGCCCCCTTCCAGCACAAAAATGCGGTCCGCCTTTCGAATGGTGCTGAGCCTGTGGGCTACAATCAGGATGGTCCGTGTTCCCTTCAGCTCTTCAATAGCCTTCTGAACACGCCCTTCACTCTCGGCGTCCAGGGCGGAAGCCGCCTCGTCCAGCATCAGGATGGCGGGATCCACCAGGATGGCCCTGGCAATGCCGATGCGCTGCCGCTGTCCTCCGGATAGCAGGCTTCCCATGTCTCCCACGGTGGTTTCATACCCTTTGGGCTGGGACAAGATAAAATCATGGGCGTAGGCCGCTCTAGCCGCGGACTCGATTTCGGAAAAGCTTTTTTCCGGATTGCCGTAACCGATATTGTAACGGATGGTATCATTGAAGAGCAAAATGTCCTGATTCACGATCCCGATGCGTTGTCGAAGGGACTGCAAAGTGACATCGCGCACATCGTTTCCATCGATGAGGATGGCGCCGCCGGTCACATCATAAAACCTCGGGATAAGATCCAGCAGGGTACTCTTGCCCGCACCGGTGGACCCCACAAAAGCGGCCATTTCCCCTGCCTCCAGTTTAAAGGAAACGTCCCTCAAAACCGGTTCATCGGGAGCATAGGCAAAATTCACATGATCGAACTCAATGGTCCCTTTCCGGCGAGACAGAACCTTTGCGTCTTTCTTATTCCGAATATCGGGCACCGTCCGCATGATTTCAAAAACCCGCTCTGTGGCACCTTGAAGGGTTTTGATGTGGTTATTGACCAGTGCCAGCCGCTTGATGGGACGGTACACGCGGGAAAATGCATAGGCCATGGCCAGAAGCTCACCCAGGGTATGATGAAAATAGACCTTCCCAACGATCAAAATGGCGGGCATCACCAGAAAAACAACCGTATCCATCAGAGGGCCCAGCCCCAGATGCCACCGGTTCCACCGCATCACTTTTTGATACAGGTTCTCCGCCAGGTCGCTAAAACGCTCGGTTTCCCGCTTTCCCGTAAAGAAGGCATGCACCAGTTTGAGACACAACAGGGTTTCGTGATAGGTGGAGGTCACATCTGCCGTGGCATTCTGAACGTAAGTGGAATTCTTCTTCACTTTTCGGCCGAACAGCCGGATCAACAGGGCGATCAGGGGTACCATAAAAAAGACCAGCAGGGTCATTTTGAGGTTCATGACGAACAGGTACACCAGAAACACAAGGGCTGTCAGGGGATATTCGATGAGGCCCAGAAGAATTTCCGCGATCAGCCCCTGCAATACGGATAGGTCCGCCGTGGATCTGGCCACCAGCTCTCCCGCCTTTACCTTGTGGTAGAACCCCTGTTGCAGCGAAATGAACTTTTTGAAAAGGTCCACCCGCACGGATTTCACCGCTTTGTTGGAAAAGGAAGCCGCCGCAAGACCGGCCAGATAGGTTGTCAGCGATTTGATGAAGATGGATATGAAGGCGATCAGGGTCAGCAGCACCAGAAGCCGGTTGGGCGATATATCTTTGATCACCGTTATATCGACCCGCTTGATAGCGAAAAGAGAATCGCCGTCAAATGCGAACCAGGGAATTTTCCAGGCCACCGGCGCAGCCCCGGTTTTCATGCCTTCGTCAACGAAAGGCTGCAGCAGATATACCGGCACCACCTGAAAAAGAGATGCCACAATCATCAGAGCCACGGCGATGGCAACCATGCCCCGGTGGCGGTTTACATAGCCGGAAATCTCTTTGCCGAGAATACGATCTAACATTTTTGGTTCTGGGTGCTAGGTACTGGCTTACTTGTCACTCGTCACTCTCTTCTAAAGTGCGCCGATCAGTCTTGAAATGACGATGCGCTGGACTTCGGAGGTTCCTTCGCCGATTTCCAGAAGTTTCTGGTCGCGGTAGAAACGTTCCACATCATATTCCTTCATCAGGCCGTATCCACCGTGGAGTTGGACCGCGTGGTTGGCACACCGATACATGACTTCGGAACAGTTAAGCTTGGCCATGGCCGCTTCCTTGCTGAAAGGTTTTTTCTGGTCCCTGAGCCAGCAGGCCTTGTAGAGGATCAACCGGGCGCATTCAATTTCAAGGGCCATGTCCGCCAGTTTGAATGCGTTCACCTGAAAATTGCTGATGGGTTTACCAAACTGGGTCCGCTCTCTGCTGTATTTCAGCGCCAGATCGTAACAGCCCTGAGCCCCTCCCAGTCCCATGGCGCCGATGGATAGACGGCCCCCGTCAAGGGTCTGCATCATTTGATGAAAACCGTTTCCTCTGGGCCCCAGCATGTTTTTCTTAGGGACCCGGCAGTCGTCGAAATAGAGCTCACTGGTGTTGGAGGCCCGCCACATGAGTTTTCCGTGCATTTCCCGAGCCTCGAAACCGGGTGTTCCGGCTTCGATGAGGATGCAGGAGAGTTCAGGCCGGCCGTCCTCGCGGGATCCGGTACGACAAAGGGAGGTCACACCGGATGTAATTTCAGTGGAAGCATTGGTAATAAAGATTTTGCTGCCGTTGATGACCCATTGATCACCATCGGAAACAGCCGTTGTTTTTGAGTTGGATGCATCCGACCCCGCATCCGGTTCCGTCAGGCCAAATCCCCAGAGAGCCTCCCCGCTGCATAGTTTCGGCAGATATTTCTGTTTCTGCTCCTCGCTGCCAAAATAATAGAGAGGGCCTATGCCCAGTGAATTTGCCGCGGCCACGGTAGCTGCGTGGGAACCATCGATACGTGCAATCTCTTCGGTGGCGATAATATAGGAGATGTAGTCCATCCCCTGACCACCGTATTTTTCGGAGACGAACATCCCGAAAAGACCCAACTCTGCCATTTTCTGCATGGTTTCGTAGGAAAAGGTCTCCTTTTCGTCCAATTCTTTGGCAACAGGTCTAATTTCATTTTCGGCAAAGTCACGAACCGAATTCCGTAGAATTTCTTGTTCCATCGAAAGACTGAAGTCCATGATCGTTTCCTCGTGCTTGGTTCCGGGTTCCAGGTTACTTATCACACTTCACAGTCCTTGTAACGGGTGGAAGCGAAATATGTCAACAAAAAAGGAGGCGAAACAAAGGCAATTATTTAGCATTGGTTAACTTTTTATCATTTACCATATCTCAAAAAAATATTTTCAATTGATATTACAATATATTATAATCAATTAAACGTGTATTTCCATTGCCCTTCAAAAAGATATTGACAAATTGGTAAATGTTAATCTATAAGATATATTAACCAATAGCAAACTTGAATCTGGAACTCGGAAAGCCATGAATCTCGGCCCCTTAATTCGAAGACACCGAAAAGACAGAAACCTCACCTTAAAGGCGATAGCGGAAAAAGCGGGCATTTCCGAAGGTTTCATGAGCCAGGTGGAAAATAATGTCAAAGGCCCTTCGGTGGATACACTCATGAAAATCTGCAGTGCCATCGGGGTGAACGCCGGTGATGTTTTGAATCAGCTGAGAGAGCAGGAACGGGTGGCCGTCATTCGAAAACAGGAATGGGACGATGTGGATCTGCCGCATACGGGGTTTATCACCCGGCGTTTTTTTCCACCTGAAAACCGCACGGTTATTGACAGCGCCATCATCGTCTTGATGCCCAATAAATCCATTCCGGTCAGAAAAGATATTCATAACGGCCAGGAACTGCTTTGCATTCTCAAAGGATCCTTGGAACTGGTGCGCAGCGATGAAACGGTCACGCTTTATGAAGGAGATATCATTCACTATTGGTCTGACAAGGAAAAACAGAAGATTGTAAACCGCAATAAGAAGCAGGCGGTGGCATTGTGGATTGGAACACTTTAATGTGGCTCATGGCTGATGGCTCATGGCTCATGGCTCATGGCTGATGGCTCATGGCTCATGGCTCATGGCTGATGGTTGATGGCTGATGGCTCATGGCTGATGGCTCATGGCTCATGGTAAGAATGGGATCTAATCATAAAAGATGTTGGATATTTTTTGAGAGGTACCACATTATGATATCCCTCAGTGAAAAACTGGGGCGAACTAAGGGCTTAGGCCCTGACAACCTGTAAATGAGGGAGGTTAAGGCATGATTAAATTCAGTGATCGACAACTCAAAACCCCTAAACTGATGCGCCCGGTATATCTGGTGACGGCAGGTCAGTCCAAGTTTGACCGCGCCATGCCGGACAGGCGGACCGAGGAACTCTGCGTGGACGCGCTGACCATGGCGGCGCGCTTGATCGACAAGACACCGGCGGAACTGAAAAGCTACATCCACTCCTGCTACTACGGACATTTTGCCGATCATTTCGGGGACCAGTTGCTGGGTGAAGCCGTGATTCACGACCGCCTGGGCCTCGACCCTCTGGGCAACATTGGCGTCAAGACCGGCGGAGCAACGGGGGGCAGCACCCTTTGGGAAACGGTCAAGGCTGTGGCCTCCGGATACTCGGATTGTGCTCTGGCCATGGGGTGGGAGCGCATGGACGAAGTCCCCACCGATGAAGGCAATCACCTCATTTCCTGTGCGGCGGACAAGGACTGGGAAACGCCTTTGGGCCATATCTATACCGGATATTATGCGGTCATGGCACAGAAATACTGGCAGGTCTTCGGTAAGGAAGAGGACTCTTTTAGACGGACCCTTGCGGAAATTTCCGTCAAACACCACGGCTACGCGCGCTTCAATCCTTATGCCCAGGCACCCATGAAGATTACCGTGGACGATGTGCTCAACTCCCCCGTGGTAGCCTACCCCCTGAGGGCCCTAGACTGCTGCCTCATGAGCGTGGGTGCGGCCTGCGCCATCATCTGTGATGAAGATACCGCCATGGAGCTGACCAAAAATACGAAAAACAAGCCCCTCCGCATCTGGGTATCTGCCGGATCCCATACGCTCAGGCCTGCCTGTCGGCGTGACATGGATATTCCCCTGCTTCCCAACGAAACGCCGGATCAATATGCGGATCTGGGAGAAAGATTTCCCGGCGGAGATCGCTACCCCGGGTTCACCGGTTTTCTGGCCGCGAGAATGAGCGCCTACTACGGGTACCGCATGGCAGGGGTAGTGGACCCCATGGAAGACCTGGATGTCATTGAACTCCATGACGCCTTTACCATCAGTGATGTGCAGACCTATGAAGACGTGGGGTTGAGGCCTTACGGCTATGGACGCGACTATGTGGAATCCGGCGACTGCTACCATACCAATCCCCACACGGGTGAACCGGGAAAACTGCCGAGCAACCTTTCCGGCGGCCTCATCGGGTGTATGCATGCCGTGGGCGCCACGGGCATCATGCAAACCTTTGAAATCGCCAGCCACCTCTGGAACAGGTGGGCGGAAATCCATGGCGACCAGAAAGTCTGGGATGCATTCGGGCGGGAGAAACCGGCCGACTGGACGGACCTGCAGGTAAAAGACGCCAAGCGGGCACTGGCCATCAGCCACGCCGGCGTGGGAAGCCACGTAACCGCTACAATTTTGATGGACCCCGACCACTTGTTGAAAGAAGACGCCTAGAGGGAGGAAAAAATGAGCATATTTGGAACCGTAAAGGTTAAAAACGGACAATATCGAATTAAGGGGGACTTCCACCATGTCACGCCCAACACGCCCATTCGAAATGAAGACGACGGATGGAAGCTGATGGGAGTGACCAATCCCAGATCGATGACCTACATGCACAGCTACGGCGGGGAAGCCCCGTTTTTTGAAAGCATGTCCCAGGGAAAGATACTGGGCACCCGGTGCGACGACCCGGATTGCCGGTTCAAGGGAACTTCCTACATCCCCTTTCGCATCCACTGCCCGGACTGCTTAACGAGAAACACCATTGTGGATTTTACCGACATTTGCAAGAACACCGCAAAAGTTCACACCTTTATGGTCTGTGAACGATCCGGTGCTTTTAATACATTGGAAAAACCGATCAAGTTCATCAATGTGGAATTTGATGGTATCGACACTATCTTGATGAGTTATCTCTCCATCGGCGAACCCAAAATCGGAATGCGGGTGGTACCCATTTTCAGGACCGTAAATCCCACCTATACGATTACGGACTTGTCCTGGGTGAAGGAAGGCGTGCCCGAGGAAGACCTGCCTGAAGGGTTTACGTATGGCTGATGGCTGATGGCTGATGGCTCATGGCTCATGGCTGATAGATGAAAAAGGGGTTGCGATTTTGCAACCCCCTTTTTTTGTGG
>JAJDOH010000025.1 GCA_022340265.1 Deltaproteobacteria bacterium
CGAGGTGATTTCCACCTCCGCGAGCCCTTCCATATTCAACCATTCCAGATCAGGGGGTGCGGTTTCTTGCTGAACTGGGGTGATGATTCGCTTGCGCATAGTTGTGCCTCCTGATTTCAAGATAGAAAAACTTCCAGCTGCCTAGAGTAGACGGAAAATTTACCGATATGGACAGCTAAACGAAAAATTCCCATCATAGATTATTAATAACTATACGATATCGAGTCCTTACCAGCTTTAAAGGCCAATATTGAAATCGAAAAACACTGAAACCGGTTTTCCCGGGTAGAGTCAGAGATCATAAATAATGCAGCACCTATATTCATATGCCCGGACCTTTGATTTCCTGCAACCCTTGAATCCCGGTAAATTTAACTATACTTGCATAGACAGTAACTATTTCCTGTCAGATTCATTTTTTCCCATATAATTGGTATTCTAAACCATAGCCGATCTGACCGAGCGGCGTCAAAACATTTCCAAACACACAACCAAAGGAGGTTTACCATGAAAATTTCCCAGTGTGTCACCCATTTTTTCAATTACCGACGGATGAATGTGAAAAAAAAATACGTTGCGGAACTATGAATTCATCTTGGGCAATTTTCAAAACCATTTCGGAGAGATAGAGCTATCGACCATAACATCCGAGGACATCCTGGCCTTCATGTCCGCGGTTGCGGATGGCACCAAACAAAGCACCAAGAAGCTCCGATTCACCCTGCTGTCAGCCTTTTTCAATTATGTCAAAAATTCCATCGATCCCGAAAACAAAAATCCATGTGACAATCCAGCACTTCGAAAGCTGTTCAGAGCCGGCAAACCAGCCCCGTTCAAGATCCTCGAAAAGGATTTGGTCGATGAGATCATTTTCAGGACAAGAAATACACGAAATCGGCTGATGCTGGAGCTCATGGCACGCAGCTGCATGCGGGTCGGTGAGGTCCTCAAGCTCCAACCCAGGGATATTGAGGAACGAAAGGTTATCATCCGTGACCCCAAAAGTGGGAAGGAATTGGAGGGTGCTTTCCTGCCCCAGAAAGTCGCGGACCGGCTCCAAAAATATATCAATGACAATGGCATCAAACCCGAGGATAGGATTTTTCCGGTAACCTACGCTGCTGCCAGGATTGTTGTCAAAAAGGCCGGCAATCTGGTCGGAATTCACTTGAAGCCCCATGATTTACGCAGGCATGCAGCCACATATGCCAGTCGATCCGGCACGCCAATTGAAATCGTCTCGAAGATTCTGTTACGCCATTAGAGCCTGTCAATCACTCAGATTTATTTGGGAAAAATCAGCGATGCAGAGGCGATAAGATGGATCGACAACCTTCATGGGTAATTTAACCAATGGCCGAGCTGAACTCCGCATCATTGGCCCGGCTTTTTCAAAGATTGCGTTTCCAAATCAATCAAGATTTCTATTGGTATCCTGAAACAAAATTAAACTCAGAATACTCAATTTTCGGATGATTATTCTCAGTCGTCCGCTTGTCGAAAAAAGCATCAGCAAGTTTTTATTTATGCTTGATGTTTTAGCCGTATGTTACTGTCAAAACAATAGGAAAAACAATCGCTTTGAATCTAAGTTTCCTTTAAACATAGAAGGATAGCCTTTCTCCATCAATCTAGATGTCTAGGATTTATGGCGGCAGCCTGTTGTCCTGCGATGCGTCCGAATACGATGCATTCGGTAAGCGAACAGTTGCCCAGACGGCTTGCACCGTGAATACCACCACAGGCCTCACCTGCGGCAAATAGATAAGGGATCGGTCGATTATTGAGATCAATCACTTGTGCCTTTGAATTAATTCCTACACCTCCTGAAGTGTAATGAATCTTCGGCCACAAGCGTATTGCATAGAAGGGCGGCTGGACCAAAAGTTTTGCGCCTTGGATAAGCGGTTTGCCTAACGGGTCAGATTCGCCTTTCCCGATTCTGTGGTTATAGTTTTTTACCGTCATCTCCAATTGACCGTCCGGCATTTCAAATGCCGAGGCAAGTTCCGTCAATGTTGAGAAAGGCTTCACATACCCCTGCTTTAGACAGTGTTTAAGGCTTTCAGCAGCTACTTCTGCACCATCGGCGTCTACTATCCCTACACAAATGTGCCCGGCTTTAAAAATGGCTTCACACCGCCGTCTGCGATCTGCCCACTCGTTAATGATACGGTGGCCAGTGGCGGGATCGACCAAGATACCGGCTTGGTACACACTATAAGAGGCGAAGCTGGCACCCCGGCCAAAACCCTTTTCATCGGCACAGCCCCATGGCCCCAGTTGTATCCATGAGAGGTGAACTGGAGCGGCTTTTAGTTCTAAGGCAGCGATCAGACCCTCGGCCGTAGCTCCTCGGTGGTTGGTTGAACTCACAGATACATCTAAACCGGGGTTCTGAATCATGCGGAATTGAATGTCGTTACCAAACCCTCCAGTTGCTAAAATGACGGCGCGGTTGGCATGAATGTTCCTTACAATACCGCTATTGTTGTCAGGAAATATATAGTCGGATCGGATCTGTACGCCGTTCACGCCACCTTGACTGTCTGTTTGCAGACGCGTCAACAGGCAACGAGTTCGTATTTCAACCCCTTTTTGTTTTAACAAAGTGCTTTGTGCCTTAATGAAATCCGCTCCAGAGTGGCGCCGTGTAGTTAGGCATCGAGCCACGGAGTGCCCTCCGAAACGGTCCAATCGATCCAGATACTTCACGCCCAATGTATCCCGCGTCCAGTCGATTGCTTCGCTCGCCTGCTCAGCCACGACTTTTACCAATTCCGGATGATTGAGACCCAATCCGGCCCTCATCATATCTTCATAGAAAAGCACCGGAGAGTCTTCTATTCCCCGCTTTTTTTGCAGGTAATTATTTGACGCTGCCACCCCTCCGTCGCTGATGCGTGTGTTTCCGCCTGTCACTTTCATCTTTTCAAATACAACAACCGAAGCACCAGCCTGGTTCGCTTCTATTGCTGCGGACAATCCTGACAAACCGCTGCCAATGATGACGACATCCTTCTGTTCGTCCCATTTGATCATATCTTGAATCCTGCCACGATGAGATTATCATGCCCTAATCTATCTGAGCAATGGCGCTATAATTTTATCTTTCAATTTATGCATAAAAATCCCCAATATTTTCTCACTCCATTTTGAATTCAATGTAAGTTACGGTTTGGCTATTCGAATTTTCCGGCACTGAAAAGGGCTTAGATTTTCGTCTAAGCCCCTGATATTATAATTTTGTGATTCTGCTGGGATTCAAGCCCGGGGTATCGGCTCTTTAAGCCGGACAACGTATCGCACCATTGCCGGATCAGTCGAATGCCATCTCTGTCTTCCACACTTCCCAGACTTTTCCAACCAGGTCCGGCCCGGGTTTCAAGGTGAGCTTGCCCGGTTTCCAGCCGGAGGGCGTTGCCTCTTTGCCCTTGCTTTCACGGACCAACTGAAACGCCCGCACCTGCCGCAAGGACTCGTTGACGTTTCGACCGACCGGCGGTGTCAGGACCTCGTAGCCCTGGACCACCCCTTCCGGATCGATGATGAACCGGCCCCGGGTTTCCACCCCGGCGTCCTCATCGTAGATGCCGTAGGCTGTCCCGACACGGCCGCCGGCGTCGGATAGCATCGGAAAAGGAACGCCGTCTTTTACCATCTTGGAGAGTTCATTGTCGTTCCACATCTTGTGAACGAAAACGCTGTCGATGCTCATGGAGAGGATTTCGACGCCCAATTTTTGGAATTCGCCATACTTTTCGGCAACTGCCGAAATTTCCGTGGCTCAGACAAAGGTAAAATCACCGGGGTAAAAGCAGAGCAGAACCCATTTCCCGAGATATTCGGACATCCGCATCGATATGAACTTGCCCTTGTGGTAGCCGGGGGCCGAAAAATCCGGAGCTTTTTTACCGACCTTGATCATTGATTTTGCCTCCTTTTTTGCTGACGCCGTTTTGGTTTCTTGCTCCTCGACCGACTCTCCGACCGGCCCTCCGGTGGGACGGGCACAGCCGACTTCCACTTCCTCGCTCATGGTGCCTCCTTTCGTTCAGGGGTTGTAACAAGACGCAGCCGGATCGACCGCTCTAAAGGGGGGTGTATCCGACGATATGAGCATAGGCTCATAATTAAGAGAAATTCAGGAATAATGCAAGAGGATTTATGGAGACTTTCTACGAGTTCAACAAATCTTATGCGGTGTATGACGCGAACAGGTGCACGATAAAATCCCACACCCGGACAACGGACGGAACAAACAGCTTTTCATCCGGCGAGTGCGGATTTTCGATCGTCGGGCCGAAAGAAATCATGTCCATTCCCGGTTTCATGGCCCCGATGAGTCCGCACTCGAGGCCGGCGTGGATCGTTTGGACCACGGGGTCCTTTCCGAACCGGTCCCGGTAGACCGCTTTGCACCGCTGGAGCAGCGCAGAGTCGAGGCTGGGTTCCCAAGCCGGATAGCTGTTT
>JAJDOH010000280.1 GCA_022340265.1 Deltaproteobacteria bacterium
CCATTTTTCAAGAAACTCCTTTCCGGTACGGATATTTTCTTTAGGGTCTGGGACCCCGGGGGCGGGGAAATCAATGATGCCCTGTGCCACCACTGCTCTAAGACCGGATTTGTGCACGGCACGAATCGTTGCATTTTGAAAGAAATAGCCATCCGCAACGCAGGTGGTTCCCGAGATGATCATTTCAACACATCCCAGAAGGGCACCCCAGTAAACCGTTTCCGGCGAAAGGAAATGGGCTTCCGCGGGAAATATTTTCTCAAAGAGCCATGTTTTTAGTGGAAGATCGTCCGCAAATCCGCGAAAAAGGGTCATGGCGGTGTGGGCATGGGCATTCACCAGACCGGGCATGATGATGCCATTGTGCGCATCAATGATATCTAACGAAGAACCATGGGGCAGTGGTATTTCAGTGGATGGACCGATTTCGGTAATGCGGTCTTTGTCAATCAAGATACGCGCGTTTAGAACGGGGGGTTGCCCCGGTACCATGGTAACGGCTGTTCCTCCCTGAATAATAAGGTCGACGTTTTGTGTTTCGCTTGGCCTGGGCTTGATGTCTGAATTGACCGATTTCATAAACACCTCTTTTCGAATTACCTTGACACAGCTCAAATTTCGTGAAAATTTGGCCGATTATTTTGTTTGTTTATTCCCATGTCAAGGAGTAATCCATGTTAACCATTGCGCCTTTCAGAGGCCTTACCTACAACTACATTGAAAGAAAGGACCTTTCAACGCTCGTTGCGCCCCCCTATGATGTTATTTCCCAGGAAGAACAGAAGGCATATTACCAGGCCGATTCCCACAATGTCATTCGTTTGATTTTAGGCGATAAAAGAACCGGCGATTCCGATTGGGACAACCGTTACACACGCGCCGCGGATACCTTTCAAAGATGGCAGGCCGATCGGCACTTGATAAGGGCTGTCCACCCCTGTTTGTATCTGACGGCCATGACTTACGACCCGGGCAACGGATTGCCTACAAGGACCCGATGGGGGATTATTGGGCTGATTCGAATTGAAGATGAAGGATCGGAGGTCATTCTTCCCCATGAAAGAACCTTTTCCGCTCATAAAGAGGATCGCTTAAAGCTTTACAGGGCCTGTGGCGCACAATTCAGCCAGATTTTCGGCCTGTACGATGACGCCGAGAATGTTGTTTTGAATGCCTGCCGTGAATCTGCCGACCTGACCCCTCAAATGGATTTTCAACTGGTGGACGGAACGCGGCATCGCCTATGGATTCTGGAACATCGGTTACTGTTTAAAAAAGTGGCGGAAAGTATGCAGTCAAAAATTATCTTCATCGCTGACGGGCACCACCGTTACGAAACAAGCCGCAATTACAGAAACATACTGCGTGCCAGGCATGGTCGAAAACCGCCCGACAAGTCCTACGAGTTCGTTATGATGTATCTGTCCAATATGCGAGACGAGGGCCTCACCATACTCCCCGCCCACCGCATGCTTAAGCGGGCCCCTGAGTTTCAGGAGGCATCTTTTTTTGAGAAAGCAAAACGATATTTTAATGTCCGATCTTTTGCCGTTTCTCCGGATGAAATGGCCGCCGATTATCAAAATTTTAAGAGCATGCTGCTGGATATGGGTGAAGAGAGGACTGCGTTTGCATTCTTTTACCATGGTAGCGATAAAGGATTTTTGCTTTCACTGAGACCGGATGTTCGCGATGAAATGGGGGAAGACCTGCATGATTCCCTCAAAAAGCTTGATGTGGTTGTTTTGTCACGACTGATTTTCAGGAAATGCCTGGGGTTTACCGAGGAAGGGCTGGATGATGATGAGATCTTTCATTATCAGAGCGATACATGCCAGGCCCTTTCAAGCGTGGCATCGGGAGAATATCAGATGATGTTCATGCTGAATGCCACCCGAATCGAGCATGTCACCGAAGTGGCTGAAAATGGTCTTGTGATGCCTCGAAAATCGACCTATTTCTATCCCAAAGTATTGACGGGTCTGGTGTTCAACAAAATTGATCCCAAAGAAATTATATCAGTCCCCTGAGATAGCACCGGGTCCCGGAGAAGGGTTGGATCTTTTTCTGGAAGGCCGGTTGAAGCTCATTCAGTCCAAGAAGGGGTACAGGTTTTCCATCGATGCTGTCCTGTTGGCCCAGTTTGCTGCCGTTCATCCGGGGGATGTGGTCATTGATTTGGGCACCGGCTGCGGCGTCATTCCTCTGATCCTGCTGCTGACAAAGCCCTTGGGACGTGTTTTTGCTTTGGAAATTCAGCCTGAACTGGTGGGCCAGGCATGGCGAAATGCACGGCTCAACAGGTTGGAAAAAAAGATGCATGTGGTCAGAGGTAACTTTTGCCAACCCCCCTTTGCGTTAGGGTCAGCGAATCTGGTAATTTGTAATCCACCGTATCGTAAAATCAAAAGCGGGCGTATTAACCCCGATCCTCAAAAGGCTATCGCCCGTCATGAACTCTTGGGTTCTCTGGATGCGCTTCTTAAGACCGGCGCTGAACTGCTCTCAAGGAAGGGGCGTTTTGCACTGGTTTATCCGGCGGTGCGCCTGGCTGAAGTTTTCGGCTGCATGCGACGGGTGAACCTGGAACCGAAACGGGTCAGAATCCATTACCCGGATCTTGCATCAAACGCGAAACTTGCATTGGTCGAGGCAACGCTCGGCGGGCGGCCCGGTTTGAAGATTCTTCCGCCCCTCCTGGGCCAGGGCGATTTTTCCATCGGCTGAAAAAGACCCTCTTTAACGTAAATACACAACATTCATCTAAAGGGATCCGACGGTGATTTTGATACTGTCAACCGCCTTTCTGCCCAGTTTCAGGTTGATTTTTTCAAGGATGGTTTCCTTGTAAAAGGTCAACTCCTGAAGCCAGATTGAATCGGCTACCGTTATGGTCAATTGTTTTTTTCGGATTTTGGAAGGTTGGGAATTTTCAGCATAGGTGCTACCGACCACCTCTTTCCAAACTCGCCAGATTTCAACGTCGTCAGGTCTGTAGGGGAGGGTGCCGTCCGTCATGAGAGAGCGAATGACATCGCTCACGGGTATTAACTCGCTTTTGGACCTTTTCCTAAAGGTTTTTCCCGGGTGTTTCTTCATGTGTTTAAATGAAAAATGACGACGTTCATCCAATGCGGTTTATGATTGGCCGTCCCGAATCCATTTGACCAACGCCGGCAAGTCTTTCACTGGCCAGTCAGGCGAAAGGCGTCGTTCAAGGAATTCGGCGTAAATGTCATCCATTGCCGATACCGCCGCTTCGATCAGAAATATTTTTTCATAAAAGAGACCATCCGGATCGTCCCTTTTGTCCTGCAGGACTTTGGGGGTTTTGAATGTCTTGAAATTCATCCACGGGGTATCCAGGGCAAAGCTCCATTGGTTGTCTTCCATGCTGAGCACCAAGGTGGCCTGAATAACTTCCTTGTTTTCCGCGAGGGCGAAACGGGCTTCTTTCATGTCCTGGCTCTGGCCGCTGCAGGTGACGGTTTCAAGACCTCTCTCATTTTCTCCTTCGAGAACGATCTTACCGTCAAACCAGATTTCAATGGTTTTGTCGCCCATTTTAAAGTGGCCTTGTTCCGTTTCCGATCTGTACCACAGCCAGGCGAGAAACTCTCTTCCAAGAAATTCCGTTTTTCTGACTTTTTCAAGTAACTGCATGATCAGGATGCCTCTCGAATAGAAGGGCTCAGGCCATCAACGATGTCAGGAGATTCCCCCTTTTTTTCAATAAATTGGATGGCCAGCGTGTAGGGACAAATGGCCGAGAGATGAAGATCAAAGGTTTTCAAAAAGAGCTCCTGGAATTCATCGCAGACTTTGGTGCTGGTGCAACCGAAGACAATACTGCCGGTGCTGGTGTTCCAGACCATGTCGTAAACGCGGGAAGCTGGAATTGCACGTTTCAAAAGCTTCAATATGACGGCTTCCCGAATATCCGCACGCCGTCTTTTGGACAGGAATTCCAGATTTTCAGTTTCTTTAATTCTTTCTTCGGCTTCCAGACAGTACTGCTTGATGGCTGTTGCGGGAATCTTCCTTTCGTCCACCCGCATGCTCATGGCAATGTAAGGTTCTTTGAGGAACTCGATTCCCGGGAACCGGCTGTCGTACATGTCCATGACATTGACCCATCCGGCGGAACGTTCTTTTGGGGAATCTTCCGTGAGGTTTTGAAACGCATGGACATTGATTCTCTCCGCCAGGCCTTCTAAAAAGTCATCTCCCGGTTTGCCTTTTACCTGATACCTGGAAAAGCTTCCCGAGCCGTTGATGAGACCCATTTGCTTCCTTTCCTGTTTCGATTGATTTCTTATGTTATGTAGAATCTTTTGGAAAGGCTGCACCCTAACAGAATCGGAATAAAGGTGTCAATATTTGGAAAAGGGAAAGTTTCTTTTGATTCGAAAAATGGCCATCAGGGGAATTGCAATTAGGACGATTTCGTTTTCAGACTTGCTAGCGCAAGCAGATAGGTATTATGCAAGCGTAGCGAGAGCCTGAACCCCTGATTCCCATTGACAATCCGTTCTTTGGGCCATACATTTCACCCTAAAGAAACATTAAAGGGAGGTTTATTTAAATGAAATATTCATGGGATCACATGCATTTTCGCTGCAGCGATTTGGAAGAAAGCATTGCTTACTATCAGAAAATGTTTGACGCCAAAGAGGTTGGCAGAGGCGATGCAAAGGGAATGCCCCTTATTGCTCTGGAGATGGCAGGGCAGCGGTTTGTGTTTTCACCCAAAAGAGAAGGGGTTGATATTAGCGTAAAGCCGGGTGAGCCGGGATGGGGCCTTTACCAGATCGGCCTGAAGGTGGATGATCTGGATGCAGCGCTTTCGGAGTTAAAAAATCGGGGGGCTCAGATCTCAAGGGGGCCTCTGGAAGTGAACGATGGGCTTCGCGTCTTTTTTGTGGAAGGACCCGATGCGGTTGAAATTGAAGTGATGGAATACGCTTAAGAACACTCTGGCCAACAAAGGATCGGCCATGCTAATTTTACCTAAATCCTGTTTTCTCCACATACCGAAGACCGGCGGCACCTGGGTGACCCAAGTGATTCGTAAAATCGGGATTCCCCACGAGGAGTTTCTGGTAGATGGCGATCCTCATCGGGGGGTGAAGGAGTGTCCGCACCCGGAGCGTTTCAGGTTCGCGTTCGTGCGTCACCCTGTTGTGGCTTATCAGTCGTACTGGCGCCATAAAATGGGAGGAGGCTGGAATCCGCCAAACCAGATGGACAGAGTGTGTCGCTCGGACGAATTTGAGACGTTTGTTGTGAACGTTCTGAAATACTTTCCCGGTTTCTGTACGCACGTTTATGAACAGTACGTAGGCCCACCCGAAGATCCGATTGAGTTTGTTGGCAAACAGGAGAACCTTGTCGAAGACCTCATTACAGCCCTTAAGTGCGCTGGGGAGACGTTCAATGAGTCCTCGATTCGTGCGTTTCCCCCTCAGAATGTGAGTGACCGAACCCGTTTCAATGCAGCCTACACGCCGAAACTCGAACGCCTCGTGAGAGAGGCGGAATGGGCCGCCATTGAACGGTATGGATACGAGTGAACGCCAGAAGGATTCATCGCATTGATAGAAGACCTCAAACGCTTATGTCAAGAATGATCCGGAATTTGTTCTAAAACCAGGAGGTATCAATCATGATTGTTACGGTTGTTCAATTCAAGCTCCCCGAACCCATAACACTTGCCCAGGCTAAGGATATTTTTTCAAGCACTGCCCCAAAGTACAGGACTGTGGGGGGGCTGATTCGCAAGAACTACATCCTGTCAGAGGATGGCAAAATGGCGGGTGGCGTGTATGTGTGGAAATCCCGAAACGATGCGGAAAATTTGTATGACGATCAGTGGCGGGCTTTTGTAATGGAAAAATATGGCTCCGAACCCACAGTTCAGTATTTTGAAAGCCCGGTACTGGTGGACAATGTGGCCGGCGAAATCATAACGGATGGCTGAAAGATATGGGATCTCTGGATATCTTCCATTGCGGGCTTGGCGCCGTTCATTGTCGTCTTTGAAAGAAGCCTTCATATTGCGCCCCATAGTGAAACGCATATTTCTACCTTTTCCAGACCCGGATGGTAAGATCTCAAATGTGCCCGCATCTTCTTGAAGCTAATCCAACAGCCTCAAAAAGGCCTTTGTGGCGGGATTTAGGTCCACATCTTTCGGGAAAATCACATCGGTCTGTACCAAAATGGAACCTTCCATCAATGTGATTGGCTTGAGCAGGCCCAACTGCGCTTCCAGGCGGATCTCCGGCTTGTAGAGAAAGCTGATGCCTCTTCCCTGAATGATATACTCTTTAATGAACTCAACGCTTTCCGCTTCCAGAAGCACGGACGGTTTCACGCCGTGAGAACGCAACATGGAAAGGATGGCGTATCTGGAACCGGAGCCGTCCTCACGAATGATAATGGGCTCATTGGCCAGGTCACTGAAGTTGACGCTCTCTTTTTTTGCAAAGGGGTGGCTTGTGGGCACAGCCAGGCAGAATTCTTCACGGGAATAGGACACCACGCTCAGTTTGTTGTGAAAGGGGATCCGGGCGATAACTCCCAGATGGTATTCATAGGCCAGGACCCTTTCGGCGATTTTGGTGGAACTGCCTACCTTCAGATAGACTTTCACACCGGGGTACTGTTCCTGAAATTTGGAAAGGAGCCTTGGCATGAGATGTTGGGCAAAACTTCGCGTGGTGCCGATCACAAGGGACCCGTGGGAAAGATCGGCATGACCTTTCAACACATATTCCATTTCCTCTACGATTTCAAATATGCGCTCAGCGTAGCCAAATAAAACACGTCCTGCGTCCGTTAAATCAAACCCTTTTCCGTAACGGGTGAGCAGTTTCAGATCAAGATCCGATTCCAGTGATTTGATCTGCATGGTCACCGCCGGCTGGGTGACATAAAGGGAATGGGCCGCTTTCGTAATGCTTTTTTCCCGTGCCGCCAGAAAGAAAGCTCTCAACTGGTTCAGGTTCATTCTCATATCCACACTCCATAAGAATATCTTTTATATTATAAGAAAAACTTATGTCAAAATAAAAACAATTGCTTTGACAAGTCAATTAAAAAACGGACTAATGTTGACAATATTTTCTTTAATAAATTTTCCGAAAGGGGAGACGTCCATGACACCCAGTCGCGTCATGTTCTGGCAGATCGACCATGTGTGGCTCTTCTATGCGCTGGCGTCGCTTTCCACGCTGCTTTTTCTGGCAGGTTTGGCCCTTCATATCCTGGTGTGGCGCAAGACCGCCCGATCCCGAAAGATTTCCTTTTCAACCGATGCCCTTAAAAAAATGCTGCTGGATGCGTTTCTGGGACGTCGCGTCATAACAGGTGATCTCCCAGCTGGCCTCATGCACCTTCTCATCTTCTGGGGATTCCTGATCCTTTTCATGGGCACCGGCGTGCTGTCCATCCATCATTACCTTTTTAGCTTTCTGGAAGGCTCCTTTCATCTGGTGTTTTCCCTGGTGATGGAACTGGCAGGCCTCATGTTACTGGCGGGCGTCATCTGGGCGCTTGTTCGTCGTTACCTGCAGCGTGTACCACGGCTTGAAAGGCGCCTGGAAGATGGCCTCGTTCCTCTCTGGCTTCTGATGATCGTGCTGTCGGGATTTGTCCTGGAAGGCGCAAGACTGGCCGCACTGCACCCCACATGGGGACACTGGTCTTTTGTGGGATGGTCTCTGCGGGGACTGTTCTCTCCCGCCGATGCAGAGGCACTTTACCCCTATTTGTGGTGGATCCATACCGTTATCTGCCTTGGATTTATCGCACTGATCCCCTACACCAAGCTGTTCCATATCCTGGGTGCGCCGGCGGGCATCTATTTCCAGACTGCCACGGAACCGGTCCTGCTCAGTATGGAAGAGGGCACTGGGAAGTTTGACCTGGGAGACGCCATTTTCTTCGATGGGTGCATGCGGTGCGGCCGGTGTGTGGCATCATGCCCCTCAGCGGGGGCCGGTGAACCTTTCGCACCCCGGGATTTTGTCCAAGCCATGCGCCGTGCCCTCTGGCGGAAACATTCGCCCGTGGGAGACATCCGTTTCCTGAGCCGCAATGAAGAAACAAAGGTGGATGAAAACTTCTGGTACTGCACCACCTGCCGTGCCTGCTTGGAGGTGTGCCCGGTTTACGGGGCCACCTTTGAGGTGGTGACCAAGAAAAGAATTCTGGCGGTGGAAGAGGGGACCCAGGTGCCCAAACTCATGACCCAGACCCTTGAAAAGCTTTTCAAATACAACAACCCTTGGGAATCCTCCAAGAAGAAGCGGGGCGCCTGGGCGGATGAGCTGGAAATTGCCAATCTCACCAAAAGAGGGGTGGAAGCGGATCTCTGCTACTTTGTGGGGTGTACCACCTCCTTTGACGATACGGCACAGATAATTGCCCGATCCTTTTCCGAGATTCTCAAGACGGCCGGGATGAATTTCGGAATCTTAGGCAAAAAAGAACCCTGCTGCGGCGATATTGCGCGCCGCGTGGGGGAACTGGGTCTCTTTGAAGAACAGAAAGAGGGCTGCGATGAACTCTTTGAAAAATACGACATCACGGAAATTGTGACCTCATCGCCCCATTGCTTTCACACCTTCAAAAATGAGTATCCGGAAGCGGCTTTTCGGGCAAGACATTACACACTGCTTTTAAAAGAGCTCATCAAGGAGGGGAAACTTCAACTCAAGAAAGGGATTGAAGCCAAAGTGACCTACCACGACCCCTGTTACCTGGGCCGGCACAATCGGATTTTTGACGAACCCAGGGAGATTATTCGATCCATCCCCGGGTTGACTCTGGTGGAAATGCCTCACCACCGGGAAGACAGCCTCTGCTGCGGCGGTGGCGGCGGCAGAATGTGGCAGGACCTGCAGGGCGATGTCAAGATGAGCGAAGTGCGGATCCGTGAAGCGGAAACGACCGGGGCGGAGATTGTCATTACCGCCTGCCCCTTGTGCCTCATTATGCTGGAGGATGCCCGCAAGGCAGCAGGGTTTAAGGAACCCTTCAGGGTGATGGATTTAAATGAGCTGGTAATACAGGCACTGGCATGAAAAGGAGGTTTAAAATGAGTGAAGTTCTGATACTGGGAGAAGTAAAAGCGGGTTCACTGGATGCAAGAACCCTTGAACTGCTGGGGGCGGGGAAGAAACTTGCCGGTGAAACGGGTGGG
>JAJDOH010000298.1 GCA_022340265.1 Deltaproteobacteria bacterium
TGTGACAACAAATAGGATATCAATTTCACCCGGGGCATTGACGGCAACCGGGAAATTCACAAAAGCTTTGAACCCCTCACCACCCGGCATTTTCTTTGCGGCATTGAGCCAATCCTGAGCCATTGCTTTCACTTCAGCCTCGGTTGCTTCATCGTCTATCTCGCATCTCCACATTTGCATCACTTCAGCCGAGTAGGCCGGAGCAGCTATAATTATCAGCATAAAAACAAGTATCAACCTTATCATGGTGCGCATCATGTATCCTCCTCTTTTCCATTTTACCAATTACTTTATACAATACGAAAGATTCTTGTCAACGCGAATGATACCAATCGATTGAAACGCACCGTTAGCGCTCCAAAGACTCGATGGCCGAAGCAATTTCACGACCGAACGCGGTTAACGTCTGGTTCAAAGCGTCTACCATCCCGGGAAAACCGGGCGATGAAACCGGCGTACGAAAAACGGATTTTTTCGTTATCCCGGGTGTACCGTTGTCCTTCCCGCGCACGGTCCAAAACGCGGTCAGAACCGCATCGCCTTCGGGTGTGCAGTCAAAACGGGTGACGTCAATCGATACCTGATAATCTGAATCGTTTTCGCCACTTTGATCGTACCTATATACCTTGGGCGTTTTCAGCAAGAAAGAGAGATCCTCCAGTAACACCCTGTAAAAGCTTTCCCTGAGCGATTCCGCCCAGCGGTTAAATTCATCCAGGGCCACTTCGTTATTTCCGGCAATGGTCACCATCTGATTGCGATCCAGGTAGGCGGGTAACGTAACCGGGCCCACAAGAAGGGAAATGGTGTCTTTACCGGTCTCGGATAAACTTTCCTGCGGGTTTTCCATGGACCTCAGCATATAAAATGTGGAGGGCGTGCCGCTCCCTGCACAAGCGGTCAGGGCCGACCCCAAAACAAGCAGGACCATCCACATGGAGCATGATTTTTCGAGTCTTTTCACCGTGGTCATTTTGGTCTTCCTTTCCCCATTAGAAGGGCGTTCGGGTGTCGTTCCAGGTAATCCATCAGGGATTTGAGCGATGTGGCGGCTGCGGCAATCTCGTCCAATGCACGATTCAGTTTGAGTCGGGTGCCCGAACGCTCGCCCACAAATCCGTTTACGGTGGTCAGTGTTTTTGTTGCGCCGCCCAGCGCTTTGTTTGCGGAATTCAATACGGTCTCGATTTTCTGAATGACCGGCTTGACCCTATTGTCCACTTCCTGCAGGAGATTTCTCGCATCGGAAGATACCCCTTCGAGGTCCTGTGATGCGTCTTTCAACAGCTTTCTTGCGTCTTCAAGGGTTGACTGTAGATCGCCCGATACCCGGGTTACATGCCCATCCGCATTGAGTACCAGTTTGTCAGTGTTTTCAAGCACGCCATTTAGCTTCTTACTGTCCTCATTCAGATTGTGCACCAACTCCTTGATTTGAGGATCCTTAAGCAGACTGTCGAGATGGTCCAGGATGTCGACCAGTTTCGCGGCGATTTTTTGGATGGGAAGATCCTCGAGCTTCTTGGCCAACTTCTCAATGGGGGATCGGAGTGTGGGGATTTCCGGATAAAGGGGGTAAAGACCGGTCAGTCGAACCGGCGTTCCCGGCAGAAACTCCAGGGAGACCTCGCTTGATCCCGTAACGATACTTTGAAGCGCCAACCGGGCGCGCAAACCTTTAGCAATCAACTGTTTCATGCCTTCAAAGGGATTTTCGGCTATTTCGCCTTCAATTTCCATGCGTCTTGGATCCACCTCGATGATGACGGGAATATTGATGGAGACTTGTTTCGTGTTAACCCGCAACACGATGCGGCTCACATTCCCGATTTGCACACCGTGCCAGATCACCCGGGCACCCACGCTGAGCCCCTTGACGGAGTCCTCAAAAAACATGACATATTTAATTGTTTTTTTAAAAATATTGCCGCTTCCGAAAATAGTGACACCCGCGATCAACATGGCGATGGAAGCGACCACGAAAACGCCGATAACGGTTTTGCTTGCCTGTTTGGCCATTTTTTCCTCACCCCCCCTAATGCTGCCGATTCTCTTCCAAAGTACGAGAACTTATAATCAGGTACACTTTCCGTCTGACGCTGAGGCTGCGCCGGCATCCGCCTCCGTTTCCCCGCGTCTCAGAAATGTCTGGACCCTTGGATCATGGTCCTCCGCCAAAAGCTTCTTCGGATCTCCCGACGCAATCATGGTGCGTGTTTCAGGGTCCAGGAAAACCGAATTGTTGCCGATGGCAAAGATGCTGGCCAGTTCGTGGGTCACCACCACCACGGTGGCACCGAGGCTGTCCCGTATCCGAAGGATCAAATCATCCAGCCGTTTGGCGCTCACAGGATCCAACCCCGCCGATGGTTCGTCGAAAAAAAGAATCTCCGGGTCCAAAGCCATGGCTCTGGCCAGACCGGCCCGTTTCCGCATTCCCCCGCTGATTTCCGAAGGATAGAAATCCTCGAATCCGGACAGCGCCACCAAAGAGAGTTTGAGGGAGACCTGGTCTCTGATTCTCTTTTTGCTGAGCTTTGTGTATTGCTGAAGGGGCAGCGCCACGTTTTCAGCGAGCGTCATGGAACTCCACAAGGCGCCGCTCTGGTAGAGGACACCCACATTTCGCATCATCTGCTGACGCTCTGAAGGCTCCGCTTTCCAGAAATTGAAATCCCCATAGAGAACGTCTCCCCTGGCAGGGGCTTTAAGGCCGATCATATGCCTTAAAAGTGTGCTTTTTCCGCAGCCGCTTCCCCCCATGATGATAAAGATATCCCCGCGGTTGATGGTGAAATTGAGATTCCGCATCACCACGAAATCTCCGTAAGCCATGGTGAGATCTTTAACGGATATACAGGGTTCTTTATTTCCCATAAGATTCCGCAGCCTCAGATACCTAAGATACTGCAAACCACCGTAATCACCGCCGTAGCGATAATAATGGCCACAATTCCGGTAACCACGGCGGAAGTGGCGGCATCGCCCACCGCGGAGGCGCTGCGGCCACACTGAATGCCTCTGAGGCATCCTGAGAGGGCCACCAGAACACCGAATACCACACCCATAAAGAGGCCGATAAAAAGATCATTGAGCCCGATGGCGTTCTTGGTGCGGTTTAAATAGACGATGATATTGATATGGTACATCCCCACCGCCACCAGAGCGCCCCCGAGAATCCCCATGAGGTTTGCATAGAGAACCAGCAAAGGCATCATCACCGCCAGTGCCACCATGCGGGGGAGCACCAGAAATTCCATGGGTGGGATGGCCAGGGTCTCCAGGGCATCGATTTCCTCGTTGACCTGCATGGTTCCCAGTTGGGCCGCATAGGCGGCCCCGGTGCGTCCGGCCATGATGATGCCGGTCATGATGGCGCCCATTTCCCGCACCATGGCGATTCCCACAAGATCCGCCACGTACACCTGGGCACCGAACATGGAGAGCTGCAGAATGCCCACAAAAGCCAGGATCAGGCCCACCAGAAAGCTGATAAGGGAAACAATGGGTACCGCCTGTGCACCCGCCTCCTGAAGAAAGATTCCCATGTCGGTGGCCCTGAAACGGGCGCGACCCGTGATCATTCGAACAAAAGCCTCGAAAGCGGCCCCGATGAAGGCGACCAGCTCCCCGGCCGACTTGGCAAAATCGACGACTTCCGATCCCACCCGGGTAAAGAACCCCTCCCGGCTGACGGTTTGGCTCGCGTCCTCTTTCTTGGGAACCGCCGTCGCCAGATCGATCAGCTGACGAACTCCGGCGGGAAGGCCCTCTTTTTGAACCTCTGTTTTTTTCTTTGCGGCCAGTTTTGAGATTTCAAAAAAGAAGATGGGAAGGCTGCTGTCCCAGGAACCGAGTTCCGAGGCGTCAAATACAATGCGTTTAACGTTAGGATGCTGATCCAACTGATCGAGCATTGCTTTGGTGGAGGGGACCTCCGTTTCCATCTGCCATTTTCCCTTCAGATGGACCGTCAGGGTCTCTTCGCCAGCCAAACTGAATTGAACAGCTGCATCCGTCATGATTCAAACCGCACATCGGGGAGTTTTTGCGTTTCGTTTACGTTGCCGTTTCAATTTTTATCAGTTTAAGTCATTATCTTTCAAGTATTTCGTACCGGTGACCGTCAACTCGGCTGCAAGGCCGCTATTGGTGAGTTGGTAAAGGTACATGCCGGGTGCCACTGAAATCGCGCCGGAAAACATGCCACCCTGGTTTTGCACCATCGCAGTAGCACGGGCTTTGCCGCCGAAGTCCCAGCCCAGATTGACGAAGTCGGATAGTGCCTTCTGTGTCTCGAACACCCAGATAATCCGGTCCTTGCTGATTCCCAGGCCCAGACCTCCCTGGACCTGAAGCATCTTCATATAAGTATATCTTTTTGTTCGGTTGTTGTAAACAAACCCTTTCCCTGTCGTACCGCCCGCGAAGAAAATCTTAATGCCGAAGGTGCTGAAAACACCGTATCCAGCGGCATGCTCGATGGCGGTTCGTGCACCGGGCGCTATTTCGTAGAGCGTGGATAACGCTCCCTGGGCCATTTCCTTTATGTGAAGCCGTTCCTGCAAGATCTCGTTTTCATCCATTGCAAAGAGCGGCGGGCCGCAAAGCACCAAAAGCGCCATATTCATGATAAGGCCTATCAGTGTTTTTTTAATGTGTTTACCCATTCGGTTTTGTCTCCTTTTTAGGACATATTGAATGTTACCCTTTTATCTTCTTTAATCCAATAATTTATCGATGTTGTTGTCACTTGGGAAAGAGGAATTGAATTTGAAACCGCAGTTGCCAGTCCGCGCCATTGTCCGGTGTTACCACATTGTAGTAAGCCTGCAACTGGAGGTTCAGCGGCAGCCGGCCCAAGTGGACAATCTTCCCGACGCCGCCTCCCAGCGGTACAGTCCAGCGATCACCGGTGTCGGCCTTCCAGGCGGCGGTAATGACGGGTGCACTGGATAGGTAGAACCCACCGGTGAAATTGTAATTGAGGAACGGCTGAATCAGTAAGTTGCTGTAGCTCGGGTCGCTGTCGGACCCCCCCACCGACCAGACGTTATTGACCAGAGCGCCATATACCCAGGGACTGCCCTTGGACATTTTCAGGGCCACCGCGGATGCTCCGAGGCCCCAGCGGTCGTTGCCCAGCCGGTCGTCGGTGTTCGTGGGAAACTGTACGATCGGACCGACACCCCATATGAGACCCTCCGAATTGGACGGTGACAGGAATCCCGTGAACTGGATATCCCCCATACCGTTAACACGGTCCTGATCGGGCGTAAACCCCGGCTGGGAGATAACCGGCACGATAGTACGGGTGATGAGGTTCCAGTCCGTGCTGAGGTGGATCGGGACAACCGGTTGTATGTTGAGCACATACTGGAGATCGTCCTCCGGGCCCACATTGAAGTTGAAATTGTTCTGAAAGGGTACGCTGATCAAATCGGCGACGGGGTTTTGAACTTTCTTAGCCAGATTTTCCGCACTCTCATCCACCGCCCACACGGCGGTTGACAGCAAAACCGCGACCGCAAAAATCATCATCAATGCCAAGGCTGGTTTAATTTTCATGATTTCTTCACCATTAGGTTCAATTGTTGTCCTGCAAACGGGGATGACGGCACTCACCGTCCGGTGCCGTCATCCCCACCGTTTCCCTCATGGGTACTACTTTAGGTGTTAAGGCTGGAGTTCAATCTCTCCCGGCCGCCAGGTCTTGTTG
>JAJDOH010000037.1 GCA_022340265.1 Deltaproteobacteria bacterium
TCTCTCTGATAATCCGTCCAAGCATTTTCTTCAAGCCAAGGATAATTTCATTGATGTCAACGGGCATCATTGCAACAACATCTTTTCTGCTGAAGACAAGCAGCCTTCGAGTAAGATCCGCGGCCCTCTCGGCGGCCATGAGTACCTCATTCATATTTTCCTTTGCAGGACTACCGGTTTCCAGCGTGTCCGCGACCATGGTGCCATAGCCCATGATCACATTAAGGATATTATTGAAATCGTGGGCTATCCCCCCTGCCAACGTGCCGACGGCCTCCATCTTATGGGCTTGACGGAGTTGGGATTCACGCCTTTTCCGTTCGCTCACATCGCGAATAATACATTGGCCAAAATTATCCCGGTCGAGCATATATATATCCGTGTAGAGTTCCTGCCCGGACTTGGTTTTCACCGGCACATTTTCGTAATTCAGTAAGCCTTTTTTGGCCAAGTCTTGCATGATTGCCGGAAAATCATTCATGTCGAGCGGAACGCCGATATCCCGCAACTTTTTCCCGATGTAGTCCTCTTTGTAATACCCAAACATTCTTTCGATGGCCGAATTCGCATGAGAGATATGTCCTTCATTCTTTTCAATAAGCACGACCACGTCGCTGGCGGACTCAAAAATATCCCGGTAGCGCGCCAAGGACTCTGATAACAGGTTTTCCTGCAGCTTGCGCTCAGTAATATCCTCAATGGCCAGCAGGATGATCCGCTCCTTGCCCATCCCCCGTTCAATCTGCCGGGCATTCAAAAGCATGGTTCGCCTGCCGATGGTGGCAAAATCGTGTTCAACCTCATAGTCATCAAAGCTGGTCTTTTCGGGAAGGATGGTTTCCAGGAGTTCCCGCAGCTTGGGGATATCCCACTGTTTGTTGCCGAGGTCATAGATAAGTTGCCCCACGGTCTCTTCAGGCTTTACCTTGAAGACCCCATAGAAGGAACGGCTGACGGTGACCACCCTTAGGTCCTGATCCAGAACGATTAAGGGTTCACGCACGGTGTTGATGATGTTCTCGGCGTATTCCCGGGATTGTGTCATGCTCTTTTCCCTGACCATTTCCCTGCCTCCTTTCTTGTCAATCGGATCATCGCGCCAAAGGATTCGGGATTTTTCCAGTGGGATCGCAACGCCGTCGCAGTGCGGTATGAGTCGCGCCGTATAGTCCGCTGGTAGGAGGATCCCAAGCAAAGCCACCTTGTAAATACAGCCGCCCGATGCGCCGGGTCGGTTGGCGAACGCGCTTCATCTCCTGCCGCACCGGGATACCGCCGTTTATTCCGTCGGCATAAAGCTTGACGCGCACCGCCTTCGGTTCGAGATCGTTCAGAAAGATTTCAACTTCAAACGCGTGGTGGTCCACGTTGATTTTGAACCGCAAGTATCCGATACACTACGCGCCCTACTTCCGATCGGCCGCATGCTGCCAATTTACTGCTTGCGCGCCCTTTTTACCCCTATCCAAACACTTACAGATACTTGATACTTAAATCCGGTGACATTCAAGCATACTCGCATGATGGTAACCCGGTGGAGAGTGAAAATCAAGTTCACAATACTGCTGGTATCCTTAAGAAAATCGAGGCCACTCTGTTTAACTTTCGGATAATTATTCTTGAATCCACGAACATTGGAAATCGGATATCACAGGCTATTTTGAAAGCCTCTTTTTGCAGACAGGTTGGAGATACCCAACGTGTCCGCGTTCGGAGAATCTCCTGAACAGGCCATCCAGGAACTGGAAATCGCCTGGGAAGGGGTGAAAGAAAGCTGCCGAAAGCATGGAGAACCGATTCCGGTTGCGCCCTCCAGAAGATTCTACAACGGGCAACTTAATGTACGGATTGATAATCGGTTACATCGTGCACTTGCCATTGAAGCGGCCAAGGCAGGGGTTTCCCTGAATGCCATTGTTTCCCAGAAACTGGCCAAGGCAACCTCAGGACAGTAACGCATCGCCCTCCCTGCCCCACTTTCCGTCTTCTGCCCCCTGACAACTGCACCCTTTTCCAACCATGAGCCATCAGCCATTTTCGGCCAAAATCCCACTTCCACAAGCGCCACCGACCCAACCCACCTTGTCTCGATCTGCAAAAACAACCATCGTGGGGTATCAAAAAATCAATCCGGGATTCTGCGAATGCTTCTACATCCCCGGCGGCATGCTCATGGAAGCAAGTAACGGTCCGACCAACTCTAAGGCGCCGCTGGCTGCAGCGGCACCGACGAAAATAGGACCAATGGCTGCAGTACCGCTGGTCGCCGCACAGATTGAGGCGGGACCAACGACCTGTGTAGCCCCGATCATCCCGGCAAAACCGGCCGTTGTTCCCGGCCCGGTTACAAGTGTTGTCAATAAAACCCCAAACCCCGCTGCATGTGCTTTCCGCATCAAATGAAATGAAGCCAGGATTCTTTCTAAGAAAGACAATTTAGTCTCATTCGGAGTGACGGCAAGAGCAAAATCGGAACCCCGGACGCCTAATACGGCCGTTGGAGTTCTGACTTGATACTTGGACTTCTTTAGTTTAGTCACAATGAATCTGGCTCGACCGAATAAAAGGCTGACGGTAGAAGCTCGCTCCTCTTTTCCGGCATCATAATCCTGTTGATCGAGAACGAGTTTTGAACCGGGGGCAAGGGCAAAAAGACTTTTGTCAGCCATTTTGGCATTCAAGCTAGAACGCTCACCGCTGATTAGGGTATCTCCCATAAAAAGAGGATGTCCGTTTTTGATGGTATAGGCCTCGTTCTGGCCTTTATGGATAACCACCACATTGCCTTGGACCATCTGGGCGTTTCCAATGACTTTCCCTTCTCCTTCCATAAAGCCAGGCATGACATTTATTCCCTGAGGAATGAGCGGTTCTGCAGGCTTATATTCCCTTCCAAAATTGTCCATGAGATTATCAAGTAGACTTGCACTCTTAAGGGTTGACAGGGTCCCCAAGACAAAAAAGAGTATTACCGCCATAACGATCACGTTGCCCATTTTTCTCTTCATCATGGTCATCTCCTTTCGATATCCCCAAAATTATTGTTTATAAATGATAGGATCTGATAGTATCATTACTATAAAAGAGACAAAATGGTAATGGTAAAATGGCTGACACCCAAAACAAAGCACCGGAATACCTTCTCACTTTTATTGTTTTGGTCTTTTCGCTAATTCTTTTTGCTGCCGGATGTAATGCTCCCGTTATTATGGGTAAAGACGCTTTTCCCGGTAAAATCAGTGAGCTACCTGTCCCGGACAAAGAAATGACATGGCTGAAAGGAGGGGAACAAAGCCGAATCACGGCTATAATCAAAAGAGAGGCCATGAAAATGGAGGGACTGAGCCGAAGACAAAGGCTTTATCAGGCCAAAGAGTACATCAGGAAGACCTTTTCCTATGACAATTGGTATAATGCTACCGCCTTTCAAAAAACAGCGGATGAGCTGTTTCAAAGTCAGGTTCTGGGGGGCTGTAGTGATTTTGCTCTGGTTGAACTTGTTTTCTACAGAGCGCTCAATATACCTGCACGGATGGTTGTCACTGCCAACGTGGACTGGCTCCTTGAGTATAGACGTAGTCCCTTGTCCATGACCGAAGGCCACTGTTTTATCGAAGTCTATCTGGAAGATCGTTGGCATCTCGTTGATCCGACGTTCAATTGGCTTTTCAGTGAATACCGCCCCGATTCCCCCTACTATCCCCATGGAGAATATTTTTGCAGCAGGGGCCGGGATTTCTGGGAAATGGGAATTTCCAGTATCCATGATTTTAACCGGGCCCTGAGGGAGTTGGCGGGGAAGTATCAAGGGCAGTACATTATGCCCTCTTATCCTAAAGCGCCCCTATAATAGGCAAATCTATTAACGCACTTATAGAATTGATTTTTTGTACACCTACTGGACCTTAAGAAGATAATGATAGTCTTGCGCCTACACCCCCTTTTCTATTTGGAATTGTTTTTTCTGCTTTCAGGATGTGCAGGGACTTACCAACTTTTCCCCTCTTATGATTTACCCCATCAAGTATCTCCCCTTGTTCCTCCAGGGAAGACCCTCATTCTCAGTCTTGTTTTATCCGGGACTAACGAAGCCCTTTGGTATCAAAGAGACAATGATACCTGGATGCTTGGAAAAAAACCTCAAACGCTTGTCCGGGAAGCCGTCACCAAGGAATTCAAGATGATGGGCATTGCGTTAATCTCTGAAGGCAAAACTGGCTCCGATTATGACCGTCTGGAAGTCCGGATTCGATGGCTGGCACCCTATGGGCACGATTTTCGATCGGCTGTGGTGATTCTCTCCTGTGCCTTGTTTGAAAAAGGGAAGAATTGTCCCTTTTGGAGCGGAAAACTCGAGGGTTTCTCAGAAGCCAAACTGCCCTATTTTCTAATCAAAACTGCCCCCTCATTCCTTGAGAAAACCATCGTTGCGGCCCTAAAAAACGCACTTCACCAATTTTACTGGAAACCCGGGTTTAAAGAAGCCATTGCCAGACTCGCATCCTGCCCTCCTGCCCACTGACAACTGCACCCTTCTTTCCCATCAGCCATTTGTTATGAGCGCGGCACCGCCCCGGCCAATCCTGCTTCAGCCACCAACTGCAGATAATCGTTGTGGGGATCGGTTTTGTGCAGGCATAATCATACATCAAATTACCAGTGCTTTTTGAAAATTATTGAGAGTATTGCAATGTAGCCAAAATTTGTGATATCACCAAACCCTCAGCTCAACAATTCTTGCATCCTGAATTATTTTGTAGAGCTCATTGGGGATCGGGGAAAAAGATTCTTTGCAACAAGAGTCCCTCTGCCCACGACCTGGAAAGAGCAAAACGGGAATCCATTTGCAATTGACAACTGCATCATATCATAGTATCTGCGAAGCAGAGAGTCCTTAGCGGATGTTTCCCACGCAACCCCATGGAGAAAGAAGGCTGTGGAGAGTAAAAAACAGAAAACCGCCAGGGTAAAAGAGATTTTCGAGATTCTGGATCCCCTCTATACCAGAGAAAAGACCGCCCTTAAGTACAAAACCCCCTTCCAGTTGCTCATCAGTACCATCCTTTCGGCCCAATGTACCGACAAGCAGGTAAATACGGTTACCAAAACCCTGTTTCAAAAATATCGCTCGCCCGCGGATTTTTTATCCGCGCCCATCAGCGCGTTGGAAATGGATATTCGGCCCACCGGCTTTTTCAGGAACAAGGCCAAATCCATCAAGGGCTGCTGCCAGGGGCTGGTGGAAGAATTTGGCGGGGAAGTCCCCGCCACCATGGCAGAGCTGATCAAATTACCCGGCGTAGGCAGAAAAACCGCCAACTGTGTACTGGGCGCCGCCTTTGACGTGCCCGGGGTCGTGGTGGATACCCATGTGAAAAGGCTGGCTGTCCGGCTGGGCCTTACGGAAAACAAACGTCCCGACAAGATTGAAATGGATCTTCAAAAGCTTCTGCCCGAAGAACGATGGCGCCGGTTTTCAGACATCCTGATCTACCACGGCCGCGCCGTCTGTAATGCCAGAAAAGCGGATCATGGGGCATGTGCCGTGTTTTCTCTTTGTCCGTCCAATGCCATTTGAGGATAAACGGCAATACCGCCATGGCGTTTCCCAAAAGCAACAGAAAGGCTGAACCGATGATAATAAGGATTTTGATAAGCGTTTCCCTGGGCATTTTATTTCTGACCGGTTGTGCGGAGACCCAGTACCGGGAATCCAAAATTCGCGTACAACATCGTGACTGGAATGACGAAATCATTCAAAAAGTGGCCAAACGGCAGGTGGAACCGGACATGACAGGTGACATGGTCAGAGCAGCCATCGGCCTTCCGGAAAAAATTTCAAGGGAGGGCGATACTGAAAAATGGGGCTATGCCATCATGGCGGGAGATTACCAGCCAGTGGAAAAATTTGTCTATTTTGTGTTTTTCAAAAATGGCAGGGTGACGCGGACCGAAGGGGATATCAATCAGCTCAAAACCCTCTCCTGGTATAAGTAATTGTTCGGTATCGATCTGAACCGTAGAACGGTTTCTTAAAAGTTTCACGGAAACCGATTGATTTAAGAAAAATAGCGATTGGGGGTATTGTCGTGAAAAGGAGTCTTTTGGTTGTTTTCTTATTTACGCTCATGACGGTGGGACTGGGGTTTAACCAGCGTGTCATGGCAAGCCATGAAACCATCAAAGAAGACGTTTCCGTAACGCCCGGAAAGCCCCTTTCATTCCCCCAGCAGGAACGGATTGCCAATCTGGCCGTGAAAACCCTGAAGCACATTGCCAAAGCCCGTGGTTTCATTCATACGCGCAGTTTTGACGATGCGCGGTCGGAGCTGGGCAAGAGCCAGGCATTAATGGAGACGATTCGTGATGCCCTTCCCACCACCCGCATTAAAGACCATATCTGGGTCGCAAAGAAACATCTTTCCTACGAAGATTCCGAAGAAGTCATTCCCGACTTGGTCCCCATCTACGCTTCACTGGATGAAATCCAGAGTTTTGTCAGTGTCGATAAAACCAGAGCATATCTGGATCAAGCCAAAGAAGCGCTCAAAGCAGATGATAAAAAAAAGGGATCAGAAGCCCTGGAGTCGGCAGGTGAATCACTGGTCTATGTGGAAATCGACCTGCCGCTGCGATATACGGAACGGAAAGTGACAAGCGCTTTGGCCCTTCTGACGGAGGGAAAGGAAAAAGAGGCCGATCAGATGCTGAAACAAGCCGAAGAGGGCGTTCAGGTGATTTCCATATCCTCCTACGGCCCCATGGTGCTGGCGCAGGAAAGCCTGTGGCAGGCCACCAAGGAGTACGCAAAAGGTCGGTACGAAGCTGCCAAAAGATCCCTTGCCGATGCCAAAGTATTCTTGAAGATGGCGGCCAGGCAGGGGGACGAAAAGACAAAGGCTGCCCTTGCCGAGCTGAACATGAAAATCGATGAACTGGAGAAAAAGATGGCGGAAAGCAGCAGTGATTTCAGCCAGGAGATCAAGGGCCTTTGGGATAAAACCAAAGACGTCTACCATAAGACCGTTGAAAAATTTAAATAGGCTTTCCAGCACGTTCAAATGGGGCAAGCGGGTCGTTATTGCGAGCCCCTTGCCTTTTTTTCATCTAAATCCTTATGGCCGCAAAAGATAAATCACGCTACGTTTGCCAAAATTGTGGATACGAAGCCCTGAAGTGGCTGGGGCGATGTCCTGAGTGCGATCAGTGGGGAAGCCTTCTGGAAGCGAATGGGGAACCTCATCGCACACATGCCGGACGGTCCGCCATGAGCAGGCCGGAGTGCATCGATGCCATCTCACTTTCCCCAGAAACCAGATGGAAAACCGGTATTGCAGAGTTTGACCGTACACTGGGCGGAGGGCTAGTTCCCGGCTCCCTGGTACTGATTGGAGGGGATCCCGGCATCGGCAAATCCACCATGATTCTTCAAGTGCTGGGTGGCTTTGCACACCGGGGGCTCAAATCGCTTTACCTTTCCGGTGAAGAATCCGCGCAACAGATCAAAATGCGGGCCGATCGGTTGAACATTCGTGCGGAACAACTCTATGTTCTGACCGGAACCTGCATCGAAGATTTCTTCACCCGGGCGGAGGAGCTCAAACCTCACCTGCTGGCCGTAGATTCCATTCAGACCTTTTATACGCAAGATGTCCCTTCACCCCCCGGCAGTGTCAGCCAGGTGAGAGAAACCGCTTCCAGGCTCATGGCCTTTGCCAAGAGTTCCGGAATTCCCGTATTTCTGGTGGGGCATGTGACCAAAGACGGCGCCATTGCCGGCCCCAAGGTTCTGGAACACCTGGTCGACACCGTACTCTATTTCGAAGGGGATCGTGGCCATGCATTTCGAATATTGCGGGCGGTCAAGAACCGTTACGGCTCCACCAACGAAATCGGTGTCTTTGAAATGAAAAACAGTGGTCTGGCAGAAGTTGCAAACCCATCCGGAATCTTCCTGGCGGAGCGGCCCGAGGACGTGCCCGGATCGGCCATCATTTCCTGCATGGAGGGAACCCGGCCCCTGCTGGTGGAGATTCAGGCACTGGTGAGCCCCAGCCCCCTGGGCATGCCCAGAAGAACTGCCAGAGGTATTGAGCAAAATCGCATATCCCTGCTGGTAGCAGTACTTGGAAAACGTCTGGGAATGGAACTGGGGGACCAGGACATTTTTGTGAACGTGGCGGGCGGTTTGAAGATCGATGAACCTGCGGCGGACCTGGGAATTGTCTCCGCCATCATGAGCAGTTTTCTTGAAAAACCCGTGAATCGCAACCTGGTGGTTTTTGGTGAAGTGGGCCTGGCTGGCGAGATCAGGGGGGTCAGCCAGCCGGACATGCGCATGAAAGAGATTGAAAAAATGGGGTTTTCCACCTGTCTCCTCCCCAGGAGCAATCTGGAAGGATCAAATGCCACATTCGGCTTGAACCCCCGGGGTATCAGATCGATCCGTGATCTGCCCGATTATCTTTTCGACGGCCAATGGTAAGGGGGAGCCGGAAAGCTATAAATCTTCGAAAATCCAGATTTTTCTAGGACCTTCTACTTGCCAAAAATTCAATTCTCTGTATCATGGAGCGTCAAGCATGTAACGATGAGGCCTCACGGAAAAGTGAACGCCTGACATAAGGAGGTCAATCTTGATTCATACAGCCGACTCTCAACAAATACGGGATGGTCTCGTAACCGATGTCTATTTTGAAAGGACCCGGGAAATTCTCAGGGCCAAGGGGATTGATCGCTCGGTAACCGCGGAATTTCTGGCCAAGGATTTTCCACGGGACTACCCCTGGGCGGTCCTTGCGGGCATGGAAGAATGTGTGGCCCTGCTCAAGGATCTGCCGGTGGACGTTCGCATCATTCAGGAAGGAACATTCATCCATCCCTTTCAACCGGTCCTTGAAATACGCGGCAAATACCTGGATTTCGGCCGTTACGAAACCGCCCTGTTGGGATTCCTCTGCCAGGCATCCGGCGTCGCCACCATGGCGGCCCGTTGCCGCAAGGCCGCCGAAAACCGGACCCTCAACAGTTTTGGAGCCCGCCGCATGCATCCCGCCATTGCACCCATGGTGGAACGAAACGCCTATATCGGCGGCTGCGATGGTGTCGCCATGGGTCTCGGTGCTCAGCTGGCCGGGATCGAACCTTCCGGCACCATGCCCCATGCCCTGATTCTGATTATGGGAGACACGGTTGCAGCCACCCAAGCCTTTCATGACATTATAGACCCCCGTGTGAAACGGGTCAGTCTCATTGATACCTTCAATGATGAAAAGATGGAGGCATTGAACGTCGCGGAAGCACTGGGTAAAGACCTTTATGCAGTGCGTCTGGACACTCCCAAATCAAGACGAGGAGATTTCAGGAAAATTCTGGAAGAAGTGCGCTGGGAACTGGATCTTCGCGGGCACAAACACGTCAAGCTCTTTATCAGCGGGGGCCTCGATGAATACCGCATTCAGGAACTGAGAGACTGCGTCGATGCTTTCGGTGTGGGCACTGCCATTACCGCCGCGCCTGTCATCGATTTTTCCATGGACATTGTGGAAGTGGAAAACAAACCGTTGGCCAAAAGGGGTAAACGGTCCGGATCAAAGAGTGTCATGCGGTGTGACGCCTGTATGGCGACAGAGGTCGTCCCTCAAAGAAAAAAAGCGAAACCCTGTTCCTGCGGCGGCACAATGGTTGAAATCCTGAAACCATTTCTATCCAAAGGCAACATGAAAACAGCGCTTCCTGCGCCCCGTGAAATTCGTGATCATGTCATCGGCCAGCTGGCCAAAATCCAAGATCTGTAGGAGCGGCATCTGGGCAAGCATAAGCAGCAGAGAAAGGTCAGTGAAATAAGCCGGATGCTGACCTATATACTGGCTTATCGGCCTGACGAATTCGGGCTCGTCCCCAGTGAGGAAGGGTTTGTACGGTACAAGGAATTGCTTAAAGCCCTTCATGAAGAAGAGGGCTGGCGCCATGTAAGACATTCCCACATTAACGAAATGCTGATGGGTGAAGACCGTGCACTTTTTGAAACCGAAGGTGACCGGATTCGTTCTCAAAAAAGGCATTGGGTCATGGATGCGCGAAGTGACCATCCCCTGCCGGGGTTATTATATACGCCTGTTCGAAAAAGAGCCCACCCCGTGGCCATGGAAAAGGGGTTGAAGGCAGAGACCGGTTCTCATATTGCCCTTTCCCCCCATCGGGAAATGGCCCTGAGATTGGGTCGGCGGCGGGATCAACATCCGGTGCTTCTGGAAATTCCCGCAGCGCTTGCGGAAAAAAAGGGCCTGCAAATCTTCAGCTTCGGAATTCTGTTCCTGGCGCCGGAAATCCCAGCCCAATGCATTTCGGGGCCCCTGCCACCCAAAGACCTGCCGGAAAAAGAGGAAAAGAAGGGCGGCAAAAAGCAGAAAACCGGTTCGGATCGCATCCCCTCGACACCGGCCCCGACACCGGGTTCCTTTATTCTGGACCCTCAAAGAGATCCGGATCCTTCAAGAAAATCAAAAGGAAAAAAGCGAAAGGGCTGGAAAGAAGCGGCCCGAAAAATGCGCAGAAAGCAGAGAGGATATTGATGATAACAAAATCACGCCGGTGCCAATTTTAATCAGTATTCCCTGAATAAGCGGAATAAGGCTTCTTGAATCCGCACCCCTTTTTCCGGCAGACGACAATGGGTTCATCGGCTTTTTTGGACCGTTTAATGCTCATCACCTTTGTGCCACATTCCGGGCATACTCCGTCCAGGGGTTCATCCCAGGTGGCGAATCGGCATTTGGGATATTGATTGCAGGCATAGAATTTCTTGCCTTTTTTGGAGGTCTTTTCCACCAGAGTCCCCGAGCAGCCGGTTTCGGGGCAGGAAACCCCGGTGCTCACAGGCTCCGGGGCCCAGATATTTTTGCACTCCGGATATCCGGAGCAAGCCACAAAAGGTCCGTAACGCCCATTTCTGGTGACCATGGGCTTGCCGCATTTTTCACAGGTCCCCTTTTCCTCTCCCGCTTCAGCAGCGGCTTCAACGACAATCTTCCCTTTTTCATCCCGGGTGAAATTAGCGGTATTCCGACAATCGGGATAACCGGTACAGGCCAGAAAAATGCCGTTTCGACCGGATTTGATGGCCATGGGACGTTGGCATTTTTCGCAATTGACATCCGTCAACACCTCACCTTTCATCCCTTCGGCTGCTCTATTGAGATCTTTCTCAAATGAACGATAAAACTGTTTCAGCACATCGGTCCACTTCACCTTACCTCGCTCTATCTGATCCAGATTGTTTTCCATCTGCGCTGTAAAAGTTGTATTTAACACATCCGGAAAATTTTTGACCAGAAGGTCCGTCACCAGAAAGCCCAGTTCGGTGGGAACAAAATGTCTCTTTTCAACCGAAACATACTCTCGACCGCTGATATTGGCCAGGATAGCGGCGTAGGTGGATGGGCGGCCGATACCGTTTTCTTCAAGTGCCTTGACCAATGAGGCCTCCGTAAACCGAGGGGGCGGCTGGGTAAAATGTTGTTCCGGATCGAGCTTGTTGAGCGTCAGGACATCCCCCTTTTGCAGCGGTGGAAGCTGGGTTTCGGCATTTTTTTGACGATCTTCATTTTCATTGGAAGTTGCTTTGGGCTCCCCGTATAGGATGGTAAAGCCCGCAAAAACCATCACGGAGCCGTTGGCGCGAAAACCGGCATTTCCCGCCTTTATTTCCACCTGGGTTTTGTCCAGCTGGGCAGGGCTCATCTGGCAGGCAACGAACCGCTTCCAGATCAGTTGATAAAGGGCCATCTGATCCCGGTTCAGATAACGGGATATGCTCTCCGGCGCCAGATCAACCGAGGTGGGGCGGATGGCTTCGTGAGCCTCCTGGGCACCTTTGCGGCTCTTATAATGATTCGGTTTTTCAGGCAGAAAATCTTTTCCATACTTCTTTTCTATGTAAGTGCGCGCCTGGTCAATGGCATCCGTTGAAAGGCTGAAGGAATCGGTCCTCATGTAGGTAATAAGCCCTACCAGCCCTCTCTTGCCCAAATCAATCCCCTCATAGAGGCTTTGCGCGACGGACATGGTTTTTTTTGCGGAATAGCGCAGTCGCCTGAAGGCTTCCTGCTGCAGGAGACTGGTGGTAAAGGGCGGTGGTGCATTTTTTCTGGTCCGTTTCTGAGCGATATTCGAGACTTCAAAGGGAAGGCCCTCGATCTCGGATACGATGGCAAGGGTCTGTTTTTCATTTTTGAGATCTGTCTTTTTCCCTTTGTATTGAAAAAAGTTCGCTTCAAAGGGGGGGGGTTCGGCACCCGTAAGGTGCGCTGTCAGGGACCAGTATTCCTGCGGCTCAAAAGCCTGAATTTCCCGCTCCCTGTCACAGATCATCTTAACGGCTACCGATTGAACACGGCCGGCGCTCAACCCGCGCTTAACCCGTTTCCAGAGGAGCGGAGAGATCTGATATCCCACCAATCGATCCAGAATACGTCTGGCCTGCTGCGATTCAAACTTGTTGCGGTCCAGGGTCTTAGGCGATTCAACCGCCTGCAGGATGGCTTTCTTGGTTAACTCGTTAAAGAGTACCCGATAGATTTTCTGGCCATTTTTCCCATCTCCCAGTTCCTGGGCCACATGCCAGGCAATGGCCTCTCCTTCACGGTCCGGGTCCGGCGCCAGATAAATGGCCTCGGCGTTTTTACCGGCGGCTTTGAGATCTCTAAGGACTTTCCCTTTTCCCTTGATGGTTACGTAATGCGGTTCAAAATCGTTTTCAATATCGACACCCAGTTTACTAACCGGAAGATCTTTGACATGGCCCACGGAAGCCATGATCTTAAAATCGGGCCCCAGGTATTTCTTGATGGTTCTGGCCTTGGCCGGAGATTCAATGATAAGAAGGTTTTTCGGCATTCTTTATAGTCCAGTCATTTTCTTGAAAGACAGTTTGAATGGGTTAACAACGTACATACATTTTTCCAGGGAGTTGCCGAACGGTTCCGTTCAATTCCATTTTAAGCAAAACCATGGCCACTTGGCCCGCATCCATATCTCCCGTGCGCGCGATTTGGTCAATATGGATGGGGTAATTTCCGATGATTTCGTACAATTTCAGCTCAACGCCCTCCATCCGTCCCGAAGGCAAAGATTTTTGATTGCGATCTGTTGGCCCCGTTTCATGGGTCAAAAACCACAGTTCATCCAGGATATCGTCGGCGTTTTCAATCAGCTTGGCACCCTGCTTGATCAGCCAGTGGGTACCGGCGCTTTTAAGTGAATCAATACTTCCGGGAACCGCGAATATTTCACGATTCTGTTCCAGGGCGAGGGCCGCGGTGATCAGCGATCCACTCTTTCTGGCCGCTTCAATGACAGCCACACCTCTGCTGAGGCCGCTGATGACCCGATTTCGGATGGGAAAATTCCGAGGCTCGGGCGCCGTCCCCATGGGAAACTCGGATACGATGGCACCTGCTTCCAATATTTTTTCATACAATTTTCGGTTTGATCCGGGATAAACCACATCAATGCCCGTACCCAGTACGCCGACGGTGAAACCGCCACTTCGAAGGCAGCCGCTGTGGGCGGCCGCATCGATGCCTCTTGCCAACCCGCTGACGACTCCGGCACCTCGTTTGGCCAGGGCCATTGCAATCTTTTCAGCCGCTTTCAAACCGTAATGGGTCGGATTGCGGGAGCCAACCAAGCCCACAAGGGTCTGCTCCAGCGGAATTTTCCGGCCCTTCAAAAATAGAACCATGGGTGGATTGTGAAGCTCGCGCAACAGGACCGGATAATCGGGGTCCTGGTACGTCAAAACCGTCGCGCCAGCCCGTTCAGCCGCCAAGATCTCTTTTTCGGCCTTTTCCAGCAACCCACCATCCAGAATTTTTCCGGCGACCCCCTTCCGCAGCCCTTCTACCCCCATCAGGTCAAAAAAATCCGCTTGAAAGATGGCCTCAACGTCAAGAAATCTCTCATACAGTCGCTTTAAGACGACATTGCCCAATCCGGGAATCATGTAAAGGGCCAGCCATGCCTGTCTTTGGTCCTGGAAATGGGTCATGGGGTATCAAAGGCTCGATTTCAGGGCTGGAATGGTGGGAATATAAAACAGGATAAAATAGCTTAGTCAAGCATTTTCTGAATCACAGGCCGCCCAACTTTACTTCACCGAACACTTTACCATGTTTGACAACAAATAAAGACTTTCAGGTAAATCCTTTTTTAAATCAATACGATCTTTCAGTTTTATCAAGACGGGCACCAGTTCATTCCTAATGTCAATTTCTTTGATGTCATCGTAGCCCTGTGCCGCCAACGCTTTTTTAAAAACCCGGTTCAAATCAACCGCTTTGATTGTGGTGCCGTTTGGGAAGTCTTTTCTGGCGTTTAATACAACCGCCGTTGACGTTTCCAGCCTTGCGTCAAGAATCATGAGATAACCCAGCACCAGATCGGGCAAATCATCGCCACTTGCGCCGGATGTTTCCATGCGGGTCACAATGGCAAAAAGATTTCCGCGTTCAATGCCCTGTTTATACCCGCGATTAATGTAAACCACCGAATATTGACCAATTAGTTCCTGCTGGTCTCTTGAGGCCACAATGGAAGCAACACACTTGTCAGCATCCCCGCATTTTTTCCAGTCCGGGTTTGAGGGCTGTATACAGCTTGAAACGGGTTTATAGGGCAAAACACGGTCTCCCACCCGCATCACCCGATAACTGGCTGAAATTTCCGCCTTGAATGAATTCTCGCCGACCTTTTCCGTGAGGACCAGTCTTCCCAGATACAGGACCGTATACCCGACGCTGCCCAAACCAATGGGGTTTCCCAGACAATCCGATTCCCTGTAGACGTTAAAGATGTCTCCGATCTTGACCTTACGGCCTTTTTCAAAGGTCACATAAACGTTGTCATATTGGCCCAGAAAAATCCGTTCCGTTTCATCGGAAGCAATGACGCCCCAGGGTTTCACCCGTTCAGGGGACAAAAAGCCCATGGCATCCACATCGCAGTAGTCAGAGACGCTAACCCCTCTGGTCGACCACGCGGCATCTTCCGCCCCGATCAGGAATTGCACACCACTCGCGCTTACCGTCGAAATCGGCTTGATGGGGACATCTTCCAGAAGGACGATAACCTCGCCGGGGTTGAGTTTCGTTGGATCGATGACAGCGGGGTTTTTTTTCCAGAGTTCCGGCAACAAGTTCCGGTTCCCATAGTATTGAATACAGATACTTTCAAGGGTATCTCCCTTGACCACGGTATGGGTTGAGGTCTCTGCCCATGCGAGATCGCAAAATGAAACGACGCTCAGACTGATCCATAAAACGAAAAAAAACAAATGTCTTTTTCTCAAGGGACCCTCCTAAATAAAAAGTTCACGGGCGGCCAGACACCTGAAGACCGACAACAACATTTAACACCTATACAAAGCTGTTCTTCAATTTGTCAAGCACATCGAAAATAAAAATCCATATGAATTGATTCAGACATGGACGAAAAGGGGTTTTCTGGGTTACAGTTTGTAGAGAAAGGCCGGTTTATTCTGAAAAAGTTCTCCCAAATATGGAGCCGAACCCTCATTGAAACAACTTTTTTTCACCTTATCCCTGATTATTCTGGCAGGACTCCTGATATTCAAGGAAAATCGCATCCAGCGACCTGAAGGGTTTTCCGGGGAAGGCTGTCTTTATTGCCACAAAGAGATGTCGGATTCCGACCGATCTCATCCGGCATCTGCTTTTGGGTGCAGCGCTTGTCACCTCGGCAACGCCTATTCGCTGGATGAAAAAAGGGCCCATGCAACCATGGTCGTAAATCCGGGGGATCTTCGTGTGGTGGAAAGGACCTGTGGAAAAACCGGTTGCCACGGAGATATGGCGGACCGCGTCAAAAAAAGCCTCATGGCCACAAACAGGGGCATCCTCAGGATTGTTCAGGATGAATGGGGGCATAAAGAGCCAAAAGGGGCCTTTGTTTCGGCTCAATTATTGGGTGTGGTGGATCTATATGGGGCAAATGCACCCCGGAATGCCCCTCTTGATCTTTACCGTAAAATGTGCGGCGGGTGCCACTTGTGGAAAAAGAGAAAAAACGGTCAAGGCGAAGCGGGAAAACGGGGCGGTGGATGCAGTGACTGTCATGTGGTGGATGAGCAAGGGGTGAGAAACCCCCAAGGCCTTTTGATCCGGCATCCGAAAATGACCACCCGGATCCCTTCCGAAAATTGCGTCAAATGTCACAACCGATCCGCCAGAATCGGTTTGTCATATTTCGGGATATTTGAATCAGCGGGCTATGGCACCCCTTACGAAGGGGCTGATTTAAGCAGCAGGCGACTTTCCGGGCGGCGTTTTTATCTGAATCTAGAGGAGGATGTTCACTTAAAGAAAGGAAGAATGGTCTGCGTCGATTGCCATACGGCCACCGGGTTAATGGGAGATGGCCAGGTCTACGACAAAATGGCGGATCAGGTGGACATCACCTGCGAGGCATGCCACCTACCCCGGTTCATGTCGAACCCTGAAACTGAGGCCCTGGCGGACCGTTTGGCCTTTCTGAACGGAAGAATGCCTCAACCTGAAAAAAAACCCGTCGCTTTCACCCGCAAGGGAACCCCTCTTTATAATCTTCAGGAAGTTGACGGCAAACCGATCTTTTACCGGAAGACCGACGGCCGGGTGTTGAAGATTCAGGAGACCGGCAGCCCGGAAAACGCTCACCATAATATGAAGGGCCACGATCGCCTCTCCTGCCAAAGCTGCCACAGCGCCTGGATTCCCCAGTGTTATGGTTGCCATTTGACCTATCAGAAATCAGAACATCAGAAAGACTGGATCACCGGTAAAAAGACGTCTGGAAGATGGAAAGAAGCCCGTACTTATCTGCGATTTGGTAAACCGACGCTGGGACTTCGCGGTGGTGATCGCATCTATCCCCTGTCACCCTGTCAGGTGTTTTTTTCTGCATCCGAAGATGCCGGACCATTGATAAAGCCCAAATCCTTTACAAACCTCAACCTTTCGGCATTCGATCCCCATACCACTCAGGCGAAATCCCGATCCTGCATCGACTGTCATTCGGACCCCAAATCCATGGGGATGGGAGAAGGAATACTATACCGGCATGGGAAAAAACGCGTTTTCAGGCCGACCCATCGTGCCACCGACCTTGGGTTCCCCTTCCCTTTGGACGGTTTTGTAAGCCTCGAAGGGGAAGCCCTTCAGACGGGTTCAGCAAACGGCGTCAGACCCTTTAACGGAACGGAAATAAACCGAATTCTTTCAGTGGATGCCTGTCTGGGATGTCATAAGACCTATAAAGACCCAATTTATGTAAATTTTTCGAAATCGCTGAAGCGATTTGAGACAGATGAGGGGCTGCCATGTCTCAATTAATGCCGCTCCGTCGCCATTTCCCGAAGTTTTGTTCGAGGGCGTTCATAGGTTTCTGTCTCTTACTGGCGGCACCTATGATTTCCATTTGTGCATCAAAGGAAGACTTGGGGCAAAAAAACTTCAGTGACTGTATGACCTGCCATGAAGGGATCGAGGCCATCAGCCCCAGTCATCCCTTTGCCTGCGGCAGATGTCATCTTTACCCGGAAGATCGTAAAGGCATGCCCCTCAGCAGTCACCAGGCCATCGTGCGCAACCCTTCCGATCCCAAAAACCTTCGACATTTCTGTCTTCCCTGTCATGAAAAGGAAGTTTCGACCCTATCTGATTCCTTGCACTGGTCCATGGCCGGCATCATCAACCAGACCCGTTATCTATGGGGCGCCCAGGAAACAGCTGATCCGGCCCGATACGGCATCAGCGGCCCTCTAAGCCCCCTGCCGGAACCCGATATTTCACAACCCCGCAAAACGCCCGCCGCCCTCGTGGACGATTTTTTGAGAAGACGCTGCCTCAGATGCCATCTCCATACGCAGGGCCCGGGAGGAAACGGTCTATATCGGGCAACCGGATGCGCTTCATGCCACATGCCTTACGATGATGACGGGCGTTACCGGGGAAGGGATGCGGCCATTTTAAAATCAAGAACCGGGTACCCCATAAGACACGTTCTGACCCGCCGAATACCCAATATGCAGTGCCTTCACTGTCATCACCAGAACCATGTAGGCGCTGACTATGAAGGACTTTTTGAACATGATTACAACGATGCATTCCGGTCTCCGCTGGTGAAAGGGAAACCGAAACCCAGAACACACGGTTTGGGTTTTCACCACCTCTCCAGGGATATCCATGCCGAAAAAGGCCTTTGGTGCATTGATTGTCACACACGAAAGGACGTCATGGGAAACGGGCTTACCTATAGCTATCAAATGGAAGTGCCCAAACGCTCCTGTCAAGACTGCCACGGGGGATTCGAAATACCTCTGCCTGATCCATCCATTTCCACCATCGGCAAAAGGACCGGAGGTTTTTACCTTGTTTCCAAAGGCAGCAAAGAGAAGCACCCATTGCCCCTCTTTATCAACACCTACACCGCACATGGAATCAATTCTCATAAGAACGTGCGCTGCAGCGCCTGTCATGCGCAGTGGTCCTATCAGGACTATGGTTTGAGTGTCATGAGGGAAGAGGTCATTCAAGACTACAAGTGGATTGACCGAACGGAACAGGGTGATCCCAGGATGGCAAAAGAGCTGCAAATGCAAATGGAAAAGGATGTGGTGGGTTATCCCGTCTCAATGGATTGGCTGTCCGGAGAAAAAAGACCGGGAATCTGGTCCATGGGATGGCGGTTCAGGCGTTGGGAACCCATGCCCCTGGGTGTGGATCAAAAAGGGCATATTTCTGTTCTGCGGCCGCGATACCAATATTTCATATCGGCGGTAGACCACACCGGCCGTGTGTTATTAAACAGCGCGGTGCCTGACAGAGGTGACGGCAGCGGAAAGGGATGGGCTTTTATGCCTTATGTACCCCATACCATCGCCCCCTTTGGAAGGGCATGCCTTTCCTGCCATATGAACCGAATTGCGGCGGGGTTGCCTTTAAGTGAAGAACCGACCATGGACACCCGTCTAACCATCCCGTCCCCGCCGGCCGTCCGCACCATGCGGTTGCTCAACAAAGAAGAAAAGAAAAAGCTTTTTCAGCCGGGGACGGCGTGGCACAGGGAAAGGCTCATGGAGCTGAAGCAATTGCATCAATAAGAGAGTTGGTAATGTAAATTCATCCCTTCCCTTTTGATAAGAATACTTGTGGCGGTCGATTCCAAAACCAAATTAATCCTGGATTCCAGATCTTCATAATCGTCTGTTTTGTAACCTTCTGGAGGGATGGGCGCCTCTTTTGACCACCCGCCACCGGTCAGCTCCAAAGGCCGGTTTGCCGGACGGTTAACCACAAGGGCTCCCGCTGTCGCCGGCAGGGTGAATCTGGCGCTGCTGCCGTTCAGTTTAAAATCCGCATTGTAATCACCGGCGGCGTAACTCCCATTAAAATTGAAATCGATGCTGCTTCCCGCGGCTTCCAATTGAAATGTTTCAAATCCGGTGTTTCCGATGCCGGTCGCTTGAAAAAAAGTGCCCTCACAGGTGATAATGAGATTGCGCATGGTTAAAAGGGTCGGTTCGCTGAAATCGAGTTTTGCTTGTGCACCTTTCAGGTTCACAACAAGCTTGGTTAGCGGCATACCCCCCAGGTCCATATTGGCTTGAACGCCTTCAAAATCGAGGGTCAGATCTGTTTCGAGATCATAGTTCCCAATCTGAATTTCCCAATCGTGCAGCGGCGCTGCCATGTTCTGTTCATTGGATGTGCCCGATGAAAACTCTGCCGAGAAGACCCCCGCCTGAAAGTTTTCGGACAATACGGGGGCAAGCGCTTCGTTGTCGTATCGCACAAGGATTTTAGCAATAAAACCCGGATCATCGGAAAGCGTGAAAGTAACTTTAGCGTGTTGAATGCTGAAACGCAAATCCAGCCTGCCGGCGCCACGGGCAAGGATGGGTTCAGGCCGTACCACAAATTCCTGCTCATAAGCCGATGCACGCAGATCCGTGCCGCTTAGAAACAGCAAGGACAGGAGCAGAACGATCAGCATCTTAACTTTTATGGTCATCTTCAGGTCCCCCCCGAAAAGCAGTCTGAACTAGTATTATAAGGAGCCTGAACAGCTGCGTCAATAGCCAAGCAATCTCAGTGCCACAGGAAATCTCATGCCTTCAGGTCCGAGGGTGCCATCCCGGCTTCCGCCGGAATGACACGCGAGAGTTTATAAACCCTTCTCTCAGGGGATCTCATTGATATTGAGTGTTTTAAAGCAGCAAGGACATCTGCTGAGGTTTTCTCTCATGTCATCGCCCCTCGACCAAAAAAGCGTTCGGCATCGGGAGTCGGAAAAACAATATTGTACCCATACGGGAAATCCACACCCACAGAATCTTCGTTGCATTTTAAACGCCTCCTTTTGTGAATTAAACTAACATTGTGGTTATATAAATAAACAGTTCGGACAAAAAAAATTCTTTTTTTTATTCAGCGGTACTCTCGCGCAACCCACACGACTTTTCCGATGATGCGAGCCATATTCATGTCACTTTCATTCAGGAAAATCGGGGCATAATCCTTGTTGTCGCTTTGAAGCACCAGGTTGTTTGGATGCTTTTCCACCCTTTTAACCATCACCGTGTCTTCGATACCCACCGCATAGAGGGCGCCTGCAATAATGGCTTTCTGGGATTCATCCACCAGAACGGTGTCCCCATCCTTTAACTCCGGCGCCATGCTGTTGCCGAAAATATCCATTAACACCATTGTATCGGCGCTTCCTTTTCGGCTCAGCCAGTCCTTCCTGAAAGCGTAGTACCCTTGAATATTCGATCCCACCTCAAATGACCCGTCCCCCGCACAGAGACGTGCGTTCACTTTCGGAATTTTTGCAAATTCATCATCCTGACCAGTGCTGCCTTTCCTCGGACCACCGATTCCCTTTTCAAGCCAGTCAGGGTTCAACCCGAATTTACGTGACAGTCCAAGAATCCACCCGGCGGGAATGTTGCCCTTCTTCTTGGCTTGTGTGATAGCGGATCGATTAATTCCCAGAACAGCGGCCAGTTCGGTTTGAGAACGAATGTCCGTTTCAGCGGTAACCCGGTCAAAGAATGACTCAAAGCGATGAGGCGTCATGAACTCCCTTTCAGCTGTATAAAATAAACATTTTGGTTATATATATAAACGTTTTTTCCATCCCTGTCAAGCATTTTTTTATCCATTCATGTCTTTTCTTTGTCCCCCGTTCGAATCATCACCGGCTGTTCGATAAGTTCCGAAAGGGGCAGCACTTTGAAGCCCCGGCCTTTGATGCCCTGAAGTATTTTATCGATTTCATGGAGCCAGAACTGCAATGCGCCGTCCCCTTTCGGCATCACATCATGAAGCGCAATAATATGGCCGCGCTGCAGATGTTTGAGCACCCGTCTTGAAAGGCCCTTTAGACGTCTGTTTCCCATATCCAGCCCACGGTAGCTGAAATTGACCGTGACCATTCCCAGTTTTCCTAGCACTCCCTGAAGTTTTGGATTGGTGATACCCACAGGGGGCCGAAACGCCAGGGCTTTCACATGAAACAGCGCCAGCATTTCCTGTACGGCACTGATTTCGCTGTAAAGATATCGGCTGCTCTTGAGCATGCAAAAATTATCATGGCGGTAGGTATGGTTTCCCAATGAATGACCCTTTTCAAGTATTTTTTCGATTAAATGCGGATGGCTGGCCACTTTTTTTCCCACAACAAAAAAGGTCGCTTTGACCCCATGCCGATCGAGAAGGGCCAGCAACGGTTCGGTGCTGAATGGATCAGGGCCGTCGTCAAAAGTGAGACTCACGGCCTTGTACCTGGATTTTCCATGGCTGATGACGGGGAGAAAAAAGCCGAGCCGGGGCAGGAAGGGTGCTATCATGCAGACACCCACGAACAGGAAGAGCGGTAGCGCCGCCAGAAAAGACCCGTAAAAGGCCGGCACAAGCGCCGAAAAAAAGCAGGCGATCCCCAATTTGTGCGCTTTAGAAATGGACAACCGTCAATCCTTTTCAGCCGTTAACCAGACGGATTCCCCTTTTTTTCCGGAAGGGATAGTTTCTTTTATCTTAAAACCGGTTTCTTCGATCACACGCGAAATTTTTTCAATGGGTCTGTCATGGAGGGTCATATGCAAAAACCTGAATTTAAGCGCTTCCAGTTTCCACAGCCATGAATACTGCCCCTCCATAGGTATCGCTACGCGAATAAGAAGGCACCCCCCCTCTTTCAGATGCGTGTAAAGACGCCTGAGGGTGAGGGAAAACGCTTCATCCGATAAATAGTGGGCCATATCCAGCATCATGGCCATATCAGCGGGTTCCGGCGCATTTGGAATACTGGGAGCGGCATCCTGTTTCACACCGCCTCTTTCATCCATTGCCCTGGATGCCACCCGAACCCTTTCCCCGTCCGGATCAATCCCGTAAACCTTTGCACTCGGGAATCGTTCCAGGAGCCAGCAGGCCGGCACACCGTAACCGGTGCCGATATCCAAGATTATCGATGGGTTAAGGTCACCACCGAAAAACCGGGGCAACTCTTTAAACATGGGATCGGTCATCATCTTAAACCGTGCAAAACACCTGGGGTAAGCCTCCATGTGACGGTATCGCCCGAGGACTGCCCGGAAAAGGGATAACGGTTTTCCGGTTCTTTCGGCGGGGGTGCGAAACAGGAATTCGAGAACCGGCGGCAAAATTACAAAAGCCCCCGCCAGGGAGTAGGTAATTCCCAGCAGCGACGTTAGACCGGCACTTATTAAAAGCGCGTGTCGGGCAAAACATAAGACCCCGAAGCCGATGATGGTGGAGAACGCCGCCATAAAGATGGTCATCTTGATCAGTTGAAAAGACGGATGGTCCTGGGCGGCATATCGCTGGTATGCCCTGACCATAAACAGTGAATAATCAATCCCCATGCCAAGCACGACAATGGAGAGCATCAATCCGGGAATATCCAGGGGGTGCCCCAGAAGGTTCAGGGTGCCCAGCGTACAGACAAGCGCAAATAGAACAGGGGTGAGCGCAGCCAGCACCAGCCGCCAGTCAAGAAAGTAAATAAAGAGCAGAATGATGATGCTTAAACCGATGATCCATAGCATCCTTAGGAAAGTTGAAAACAGCAGTCCGCCCAGCCGTTGGGAAAAAAAGGTGGGATCGAATATTTTGCCGAAAAACCCGTATCGCTCATAAAAGGCTTGCGCATCATAGGCCGGTCCGGGTTTCAGATTGGAAAACTGAACCCAAAGGGTCTTCGCGGTGTTTTGCTTTATGCCCAGCATATCATGGAATTCCGCCGGTATTTTCGTGGCATCCGCCTGATGGTGGTATGTTGTAAGGGTCTCCAGGAAAGGGGCAAAAGCATCCCGGCGAAATCCCACTTCCGCGGATGCATTTCCTAGGTTTTCTCTTAAACGGGCAATCCGTTCCTTACTCCAGAACGACCGCCATGCCGAAAGATTCTCCATCGCCCGTTTTTCACCTGGAAAAACCATGGCTGGAATGAAAGCGGAGGCCAGCACACCGGAGGCAAGGTCCCGGTTTAACATCGGGAGCATTTTGTCTCCTGTGGCCTGAAGATCAGAGACATGTTCTCCCGCGGTCATGAGGAAGATGTTTTCAAAGATGCCTTCACCCCACACCCGGTTAAAGGTTTTTTCCGCGGCCAGGGTTTTCTGGCTGACGGTATTCATGGCGTTTAGACTCACGAGGAATTCGGGCCGGGCAAAGAAAAGCATAAAAACGCCCAGAAGAGCCATAACAAAAGCACCTTTCACACCAAATCCGGTCAGTTTCTCCACGCCTTTTCGAAGGGGCAAAGCCCTAACAGGAGCCGGCGGCATTTCAATAAAAATCATTGGAAAAACGAGGTGAACAAACAAGAATGAAAACCCGATACCCATGGCCGAGAACAGGCCCAGCTGTTCAAAAATGGGAAAGTCGGAAAACAAAAGGGCACCGAAGGCACCCATGGTAGTAAGGGCCGTTAGCAGTCCCACGGAACGGATCTCGCGAGCCGCCATTTTGCCTGTTGTGACTTCCGGACGGTCCAGAAACAGTAAAAAAGCGATGCCGTGGTCCACGGTGATGGCAATAATTGCACCGCCGAAGCCGAGGGCCATGATGGAGATGGATCGCTCCAGAAGTGCAAGCACGAAGAGCGCGGCGGCGGAGCCGAAAATGGCCGGCAGAAAAGCAAAAAGCCCTAACAGGGGTCTTGGAAAGGCGAAAAGCAGTAACAGTGCAATCCCCAGACTGGCCAGAAGGATGGCCCTTTCACTATCCTCTCTGGCGATGACTTCATTGTCCAGGGCCGCCCGATAGGCACCCATGGGCGTCAGGACAACCGGATTTTCAGCATCTCCATACTGATCGGACAATTCCCGGCCGATGGCCAAGAAAAGCGCAGACAGCTGACGCGCAAGTTGCGTATCCATGCCCGATCCGGAAGGCGTGGCAATTAAAAGGAGGTGTTTTCCATCGGAAGAGATGAGTTCCCCTCCGAAAAATCGAACGTTTTTCGAAGGTGACAGGGAAGAGAGGCGGGCCAAAACCCTGTTTGAGAGTCCCAAAGGGTCTTTTGAAATGGCCGTCGAACGGCCGATTCCTTCCAGATTTAGCAGTTTATTGTAATTGTCCCTGGCCGTTCGCTTGACATTTTCCGCTGTCAACAGGGGGGCCACTTCCTCCTGAAGTTGTGTCTTATCAAACAGGACCGGCAGATTATTCAAAATATGGGACAATAGATCCGGCATTATTTTCTCATAATGCTTTAAACCCACTTGCTCGAAAAGACCGCTTTCCGTCAGTTTTTGTGCTACAAACCGCCCGCATGCCAGCAGAACTGCCGGATTTTCCTTTTGAATGCCGATATCGATCACCAGACGGTCCTGAACGGAATGATTCTTGAGAACATGCTCGGCATCTGCAATCACCGGGTCATGCCTTGGCAGGTATTTGGTAACGTCGGCATCGATTTCCATATAGTAAAAAGCGGCGCCCAAAAGCGCTGCCGTTACGGCCAGCACCGCCAATAGAGAGGAAACGTTAATTTTGATTGATTTCATTGTGGTTGCTTATATAGCAGGGTTAGCGTTATAAAGTTATTTTCTCAACTTTCGGGTTTAGAATTTCTTAAATAAAATAGCATCATATTATATTGAATTAACTTACAAAGTAGTTGATGAGCCCAATCTTTTGATTTATAATGGATTTTAGA
>JAJDOH010000013.1 GCA_022340265.1 Deltaproteobacteria bacterium
GGAGATAGGCCTCTTTCCTCACGGGACAGATTGATGGGATGCTTCTCCAGAAAAGGCCACGAGGCCCTGATCAATGTCACGATATCGTCCTCATTCGCCGGATTCAGATATTGGGCCATGTTCTGGTCCTGAACGTCGTGGGGCGGAATGGTCGCGGCATCCTTCGGACCGCCATCCCATACCAGAAGGTGACGGTAGGCAACCCCGGGATAAAGCCGGACCCCCGGAGAGACCATTTTTTCTTTGAGGTCTGTAACCAGAATTTCCGCTTCCTCGGTGGTGATTCCACCGGCACTGTTGCTCACCATGATGATTTCGTGGTCTGATTTTCGATTAAGCGTCACCAGGTTCATGCGAAAGGCCACCGCATCTTTCCCCAATTGAACGCCCATGCTGGCCGCCTCAAAGGGACCTCTGCCCGTGTGGTAAACGGCGGGATCGTACCCCATAAGGGAAAGGTTGGCCGTGTCGCTGCCCGGTTCAAGGCCCTCTGGAATGGTATTGGCAAGTCCGATTCTGCAGGCGGCAATGCGGTCCATATTGGGCGTGTTGGCCGCCTCCAGGGGTGTTTTGCCACCCAATTCCGGCAGCGGGTAGTCCCCCATACCGTCTCCTACCAGCATAATGTATTTCATTTCCCCTTGTTTTTCATTTTTCATAGATTATTTCCTTCCACGCGAATCACCACCGTTTTGTCGGTTACCACGTCAAGATCATCGATCAGCCGGATGGCCTCCCGCACCTCGCTTTCACGGGCTTCATGGGTCAGCATGACGATGGGAACGGAACCTTTCCGGTCGCGACCTTTCTGAATCACCGAATATATGCTGATGCCCTTTTGGGCCAGAATTCCCGATATGGTCGATAAAACACCGGGGGTATCCAGCGCCGAAACCCTGAAATAATAAGAGGTAATCAGCTCGTCCATGGGCTGAATGGAAATGGCCGTTTCAGACGGATGCACATGGCCCAACGGCGGTACCATCCCCCGTTTTTCCGCCACCAGATCCCTGGCCAGACTGATGATGTCTGAAACAACGGCACTGCCCGTGGGTTTTCGGCCGGCACCAAGCCCGTAGTAGAGAGTGGGGCCCACAAAATCCCCTTCCAGAAAAATGGCATTAAACGCCTCATGAACATTGGCCAGTATGTGATTTTTGGGGATCATGACCGGATGAACGCGGGCTTCCAGTTTATTACCCAGATCCTTGGCGATGGCCAGCAGCTTGATGTGATATCCGAATTCCCGGGCAAAGCGGATGTCATCGGGGGTTATGGCAACAATTCCTTCCCGGAAAACCTGGTCAAAATCGATGGCGCCACCAAAGGCGATGGACATCATGATGGCCAGTTTATGGGCCGCATCGGTTCCGTCCACATCCAGGGTCGGCGGATCCTCCGCAAACCCCAGGGCCACAGCGGCCTCCACAGCGGTTTCGAAGGAAAGGTTTTCGCGGGCCATTTTGGTCAGGATATAGTTTGAGGTCCCGTTCAGGATGCCCATACAGCTCTGAATCCGATTGCCGGAAAGCCCGGTTTTCAAAGCGCCGATAATGGGAATGCCGCCGCCCACACTGGCTTCAAAAGCAAGCGTCACCCCGCATCGCTCGGCCTCACGATAGATCTCCCACCCAAATTCCGCCAGGAGTGCCTTGTTGGCCGTTATCACATGTTTGCCGCTCTCCATGGCCTTTAAGATGAATTCCCTGGCTTTATCGAGCCCTCCCATCAATTCAACAACCACGTCGATTTCAGGGTCCAGGATCACATCCATGGCATTGGTGGTGAAAACTTCAGGGTCCGGTTTTTCGGGAACGCCGCGATCCGTCTCAATATCGAGATCCGCAATTCTTCGAACGACAACTCGGGCCCCCACCCGATTGGTGATAATCTCCCGGTTGGTGGTCAAAACCTCATAAGTCCCAGCACCCACGGTTCCAAATCCAATGATCCCCACATTAATCTGCTTCATATGATCCTCGCTCAGTCCGGCAAATTCTGAAAACAGGTTTTCCAAAATGGGTGATTCTACAGGATAACCGACGAAAAAATCAATCCGCTTTTCATAATCGTGAAACATGATAGAGCAATGCCGCTCTAGGGTTAAATGCCTTCTTGACTCGATCGTTCATGAGAAATGTGCCGGATTTCATGGAATGCCCCATGGATCAACGGATTCCATGGACATAATTGAAGGTGGGCGTGTGGGTTGAAACGGTCTAGACGATACACACATTTAGAGTGTCATTGATATTGCGATCCTTACCGAATTATAGGACCAAAAAAGGAGCAATTTTCGCAGATAAAATTTTATATTTTTGGACAGTTCGCCTGAGCAACCCCATCTGCCTGTCCGCTGTTCATTACATGTTGCCATGCGTCTGGAAATTGTATTCTTAATGGCCTGCTCATAAAATCCAATTACCCTACAGCGGACTAACAGTCAACAGCAGACTTGACCCCCTTTCACATGTCGGGTGGCGACGATGTTGCAGTCGGTTCCTGCGGGGTTTTTGATGAGCACTTGTCCGATGGAGACAGGCGCCTTTGCGGTGGCGGACCGGATTTCGGCCATGACGTCGAATATACGCTGTTTGGGGATGGGGGCGTCCGTTCGGACGCTCACCAGGGGAAAGTCTCCGTTTTTAACGGATACGTTGCTGGCAATGGTCCGCATGGGATTGGTCAATTCCTGTTCCGCCCACTTGGGTCCCTTGTCACAGGTGTGACCCTGAACCTCAATGACCTTTAGCGCGGGGCCATCCTCATAATCGATTTCAAGGGGGCATCCGTTGGGACAGACGATGCAGGTGAGTTCTTTTCGTTTCATTCCACGCTCACTTCCAGTTTCTTGGCATTTTCCAGTTTATCTTTTCTGATTTTGACCCGGACCATCTCCGCCGGGTGCAACCGCACCATCTTTTTACGGACCACCTTTCTGTCTCCGTCCCGCACCCAGACGGCGCGGTTTCTGGAAGGCTCGGTCACCCGGAGCGACAGGGTAAAATCGCTTTTCCCCGATGCCTGTTGCGGCAACACATATCGGACACCGTCATTTGGTTCTATATCAATGGGTCCGGCGTCACGGGAACTGCCACCGGCCAGGTATTTACAGGCGAATTCTCCGGCCATGGACGCCTCTTCCGAAACATGGTCCACCAGGTCGTGTACATGCAGCACGTTTCCGCAGGAAAATACGCCCGGAACGCTGGTCATGAAGGTATCGTCCACAAAGGCACCGCTGGTGCGGGTCTCCAGCTTGACGCTCGCTTCAGAAGAGAGTTCATTTTCCGGAATGAGGCCCACGGAAAGAAGCAACGTGTCGCAGGGCACAAACCGTTCGGTGCCGGGCAACGGCTTGAAGTTTTTGATTTCAGCAACGGTGACGCCGGTCAGGCGATCTTTCCCGTGCACTTCGATGACCGATGTGCTGAGATGTAAGGGAATATCATAGTCGTTTAGGCACTGCTGAATATTTCGCGGCAGACCGCTGGCATAGGGCAGAATCTCAAAAACCGCCTCCACCCTGGCCCCTTCAAGGGTCATGCGTCTGGCCATGATCAGCCCGATATCCCCGGACCCCAGAATGACGATATGGCGCCCCACCATGATGTTTTGAAGGTTGATGAAATTCTGGGCCGCACCGGCCGTGTAGATGCCCGAAGGACGTGTGCCGGGTAGCGATATGGCGCCGGCCGTCCGTTCCCGGCAGCCCATGGCCAGGATCACGGCCCCGGCGTGAATGCGGGTGTAGCCCTTTCGGGAACTCACCGTCAGGTCCCGCTCCCGGTCCATGGAAAGCACGATGGTCCCCATGAGGGTTTCAATGTTCAAGTCATTGATTTCATCAATGTGCCGCTGGGCATACTCGGGACCCGTCAACGCTTCGCCGTAGCGGTGCAGGCCAAAGCCGTCGTGAATGCACTGGTTCAAAATGCCGCCCAGGATTCTGTCCCGCTCAATTAAAAGCACATCTTCGCATCCCGCCTGCCGGGCGGCCGCCGCAGCGGAGAGGCCCGCGGGCCCACCGCCGATAATCACTAAATCGCGTTTCATTTCGTGTATCATTTTTACCGCACACGTCCCGTAAAGAGGTAAGAATCGCGGCTGTAAAGCCGGTAGTCTTCCGGCCGGTAGCCGAAATCCTGTTCCAGTATCTGAACGATCCGGGGCATGCAAAAACCGCCCTGACAACGCCCCATCATGGCGCGCGCCCGGTACTTGATACCCGCAAGGGTCTTGCTCCCCAGGGGGTTTTCGATGGCGTCTAAAATCTCCCGTTTCGTGATGTGCTCGCACCGGCAGACGATTTCGCCATAGTCGGGGTCCTGGGCCACCAGGTCCGCCTTTTCTTCTTCGGGCAGATCGTCAAAAGATCCGGGAAAACCTTGCCGTTCCGAAATGAAGTGATCCTTTTCCTCAAGGGGTAAGTGTTCCGCCACCAACTCCCGAACCATAAGTGCAATGGCCGGAGAACAGGTGAGCCCTGGGCTTTCAATGCCCACCAGGTTGATGAAACCGGGAATGTCTTTCCTGGCTTCAATGACGAATTCCTTGAAACCTTTTATGGCAGGCGGCGTCTGTTTGGGGCGAAGGCCCGAAAATCCACGAATAAAATCGGATGTGCTGATGGCCGGTAGCAGTTCCCGCCCTTCCTTTTTGAGTTGATCGATAATATCCGCGGTGCAGGCGTAATCATCGGCCCGGTCCACGTATTCATTGCTGGGCCCGATCAGGATGTTGCCGTCCACCGTGTTGGTCAAATGGATGCCCAGGCCCGCTCCGCCTTTTCTGGGAGCGGGGTAGACCAGTACCTTGAGGCTGCCGTTTAAGCGTTTGTCCAGGATCAGGTATTCCCCCCGGCAGGGGTAGATGGTGTATTCGGTCAACCCCAGCATTCTACAGATGGCATCACTGTAGAGGCCGGCGGCATTGATGAGCAGTTTGCTTTCAAAGGAACCGCCCTCGTCCGTTTGCACCGTAAAACCGTTTTCGGTCTTTGAAATGCCGGTGACTTTTGCGCCCAGATGAAAACGGACGCCGTTTTCATGGGCGTTGTCCGCCAGCGCCATGGTCAACCCGTAGGGGCAGATAATGCCCGTGGTGGGGGAGTGAAGGGCGCGAATGCCGCCCACACCGGGCTGGATCTGCTCCATTCTGTCCCTGTCAATGATTTCAAGACCGGGAACGCCGTTGGTCTCCCCTTGGGCTTTCAACGATTCCAGAGTGTCAATATCCACCTGATCCTGGGCCACGGTGAGCTTGCCGATGTAGTCGATCTTGACCTTCAGATCCCGGCAAAGCCCTTTCATCATTTCGTTTCCCTGAACGTTCAGCTTGGCCCGCAGGGTTCCGGGTGTGTAGTGGATGCCGGAATGAAGGACACCGCTGTTCCGGGAGCTGGTGCCCATCCCCACATCCAACTCCTTCTCCAGAACCCCCACCTTTAACCGGTAACGGGACAACTCTCTGGCGATGGCGTTACCCACAACGCCCGCCCCGATGATCAAAACATCATAAGCCGTCATCAGTCTTCAATACCGGCCAGTCGTCTGGAAGCCTGCTTCTTTTTTTCCACGTTGGTTTCCCTGAAAATGGTCACCCGATGGGCTTCCGGCGAACCGCCGCCGTGAATGTCGCTGATGGTGTCCGCGCTTTCCATGGCCAGTTTTTCCGCCAGCCGATACATCTTGATTCGCTTTTCCACCGCAACGCCGTCGGCGCCTTTCATATATTTCTTCAGAAGATGCCCCACTTCCGGGTTTTCAAAATCCCGGTCCGAAGGAAGATCCGATACAAAACCGCCACAGACATCAATCAGGAGGCGTGTGGCCTCGGCCATCTCTTTCCCCTCATGAATCTTGGACGCGTTGGCCAGCACCGTATCAATAAAATAGGTGCCGGAGGGCTGCGGACTGCCTTCGTAGGAGGAGGCCAGACAGCATCCATAGAGGGTCTCGGCCCGATGGATCATGTCGATGACTTTCTGCTTCAGATGGCTGGGCCGGGTGGTACCGTTATAGTCCATCATGTTGAGCGCCGTACCGATCATACAGTCAATTTTGCCCGATTTGCAGCCGCCGTGACTCTGGCGATGAAAGGACGAAAATTTGACCACCATATCCACGGCGAACTCCACCTCACCACACATGAACACCCGATCCCAGGGCACAAACACATCGTCAAAAATCAGGGTGGGGCAGTACTTTGAATAGTATCGGTTCCCGATATCACATCCGTCCAGTTCGCGGGCATCCAGACTGGATCTGCCCACCACGTGAATCAGACCTTCGCTGTCCGCGGGAATGGCAAAGGAAACCGCATAGTCTTCATCCCCTTTTCGCATGGCCCGGGTGGGCAGCACGATAATTTCGTGGGCCGAAAGAGACCCTGTCTGATGGGCCTTGGCCCCGCGGACCACGATGCCGTCATCTCTTTTTTCCACCACCCGCAGATACATGTCCTGATCATCCTGGTCCTTGGGGCCCTTGGAGCGGTCGCCTTTCACATCGGTAACCCCGGCGTTGCAGGTTAAATCGTTTTCCTGGACATACTGTAAAAACTTTTTGAAATTCTCATGGTAATGGGTTCCGTGCTTCTGATCGATGTCATAACAGACAATGGAGAGCGTGGAGAGGCAGTCGAGACCGGTGCAGCGCTGGTGACAGGTACCCACATAATTTCCCAGATTCCGGTTGATCTTTACCCGTGCCACCAGATCTTCCACCGAGGACGGGGGTAGCGTAAAACGGTTGACCGGTTCGTTGATCAGCGGGCTTTCCGTGACCAGCAGGTCCCGGTACTCATCTTTTTCAGCAATCTCATAAGTGGCGCCGGTGGCTTCGATACCGGCACGGAGCCGCGGGTTATCCACCACATTGGTAATGCGCTCGCCGAACATATAGGCGACCGGTTTCATCTGACGCAAAGATTCAATATACTCATCTTTTGTTTTAATCCCCATTGCGAATACCTCCTTGTTTTCCCAAAATAGAATGGTGTCGGATCTATGATTCCAGCAATATGCGCAGACGGGAGCAGCGGCTGGTGTTACCTCGACATTGGTCACCCTTTATCATTTAAAGGGCGGCATTGCCGAAATTTCCTGATGCTCGGAATCTACCGAAATCTTGAAGACGAGAAGATCGGTCAGGGTTAGACCCTACCCTGGCCCGGTATGCATTTTTAACGTCTTATCAGGAGAGATACCTGGCGTTTTTTACCACGGCCATAAGAGCCAATCGCACCCGCCTGTGCCATCATCTGATCAGGCATCTTTCTGCATTTAAAAATTTAAACCTTAAATAGATAGGATTTTCAGCCAATTGTCAAGATCTTTTTCCAAATACTGAGACGCTTCCAATGCATCTTAAGGCCATACCCTTCTGCTTGACATTCGTCAGTGTCTCAATTATCTAATGAAATATTCTTCCTTTTCCGACCAGCGTTTCTCATGACTTGCGTTGTCTTTAAATCTTTAAAGCCCCATTGAAGAGGTATATTGTAACAATGGAATATTCAGTCAGCCCGGGAGGGGAGAAATTCGGCCTCCCCAATGAAGAAGAGAGTGCCCTGGAATTTGAAAGACTCAAAACCCTGACGCAGGAACAACGGGATCTGGGGCGCGAAATTGTGGTGGTCATGGGTCTCGGATTTGTGGGGGCTGTCATGGCCGGTGTTGTTGCCGATTCCGTCAACGCTGAAACCGGAAAACCCGGCAAATTCGTCATCGGCATGCAGCGGCCCAGCACGCGAAGTTACTGGAAGATTCCACTGTTTAATCGTGGTGTATCCCCCATCAAAGCGGAGGATCCGGAAGTGGCCCCCTTGATTGAACGGTGTGTCACTCAAAAAAAGACCCTCACCGCGACGTTTACCTACGATGCACTTTCCCTTGCGGATGTACTGGTGGTGGATGTGCAGTGCGATTTCCTGAAGCAGGATCTTGGCGATCTGAAAACAGGCTTTGCGGAAATCGGAGCCCTGGAGGACAGCTTTAAGATCATCGGTAAGAAAATATCCCCCCATTGTCTTGTGTTGATTGAAACCACCGTGCCGCCGGGAACCACCGAGTATGTGGCCTATCCTCTCATCAAAAAGGGTTTCAAAGCCCGGGGAATTGATGCAGATCCACTTCTGGCCCACAGTTATGAACGGGTCATGCCCGGAAAGGACTACATCCGGTCGGTGCGGGATTTCTGGCGGGTCTGCAGCGGCATTAACCCTGAGAGCAAGGAAAAAGTGTCCCACTTTCTATCCCAGGTGATCAATGTAAAGGATTTCCCCCTGACGGTTCTGGATCGACCCATTGAAAGCGAAACCTGCAAAATTGTGGAGAACAGCTACCGGGCCACCATCCTCGCTTTTTTAAACGAATGGAGCCTTTTCTCCGAAACCAACGGGGTCGACATCGTCAAGGTCATCGACGCCATTAAAGTTCGCCCCACCCACAGCAATATCCTTTTTCCCGGACCCGGCATCGGCGGTTACTGCCTTCCCAAGGACGGGGGCTTAGGGATGTGGGCCTACAAGCATCTCATGGGGTTTGAAAACGACATTTTCAAAATTACCCCTGAAGCCATCAACATCAACGATACCCGGGCCTTGCATGCCGCCCAGCTGGTTCGCGATGCGCTGCGGAATATGGGCCGCATCGTAGCGGCGTCCCGGATTACCCTTTTAGGCGCCTCATACCGTGAAGACGTTGGGGATACCCGTTACAGCGGCAGCGAGATCATTGTGCGCAAGCTCACCGAAATGGGGGCCGAGATCAAAGCCCACGACCCTTACGTGCAACATTGGTGGGAACTGGAAAACCAGGATTCCTACCCGGCCATGGGCGCCAGCTGGTCCAGATTTTTCCGCAACCAGGACCATTTTTCCGATTTTAAAATGACCAAAGACCTTGGCCATGCCCTGAAAGGGGCTGATGCGGTGGTTCTGGCCGTTCGCCATCGGCGTTATCTGGCGCTTTTGCCCGATGAGGTGGTTGAAATGGCCGGCGGGCCGTTGGCCGTGGTGGATTGCTTCGCGATTCTGGATGATGATAAAATCAGACGGTATTTCGAACTGGGCTGTGAAGTGAAAGGGATGGGCCGCGGGCACATCAAACGGATCAAAGACAGCGTTCTTAAACGCTGAAGATAACTGAGGAGGATCACTATGAAAAGACTGGGTTTTTTCTTATGCTTCTGGGTTTTTCTCACATGTCCTTCATGGGCGGGATCCATCAAAATTCCTCTTGCCGCGCCATTTACGGGGCCGCTGGCTTCTTTCGGCGAAGGCATGAAAAACGCGGCGTTGCTCAAAGCCGAGGAAATCAACGCGGCAGGCGGTATCAATGGTCAAAAGGTTGAAGTGATACTGGAAGACGAATTGTGCGATCCCAAGGAAGCGGCCACTGTGGCCACCAAACTGGCCGCGGATCCGGCAGTATCCATTGTGGTGGGACACCTTTGCAGTTCGGCGTCCCTGGCGGCCCTTCCCATTTACAAGGAAGCGGGACTTCCCGCCATATCGCCTGCTTCAACCAACATCAACCTGTGCAAAAGCAGCCCCTATTATTTCAGAAACGTTTACAAGGATGACTTTCAGGGCCTGTTTCTGGCCAAATATGCCAAGGAAATCAAAGGCTACAAGAAAGTGGCCATCTTCTATGAAATGAATGACTATTCCATCGGGTTGATGAACGCCTTTATGAAACAGGCCCAAAAAAACGGCATCCGGATTCTGGGAAAAGAAGCCTATACCTCTGAAACCACGGACTTTAAACCCCAGCTCACCAAATTCAAGATGATGAAACCGGATGCCGTCTTTATTCCCGGATATGCCCCACAGGGAACCCTGATCATCAGCCAGGCCAAAAGCCTGGGGATGAACAAGGTCGATTTTCTGGGCGCCGACGGTTTGGACGACAATCTGATGCTCGAAAATCCGGATGCGGAAGGTCTTTTCGTCACCACCCCTTTTATTCCCGACAAAGCCGGCCCCAATGCGGCCGCATTCATCGAGGCCTACCGGAAAAAATTCGGCATCGATCCCAACTGGTTTGCGGCCAACACCTATGATGCCGTCGGCATAGCGGCTGCCGCCATCGCCAAAGCGGGTCCGGACCGGGAAAAGGTTCGGGAATACCTGGTTTCCATTGATACCAAAGAAAAAGCCTATGACGGTGTGGCGGGCAAAACCTATTTCGACAAAAACGGGGATTGCCTCAAGGAGGCCTTTGTCAAAGAAATCAAGAACGGCAAATGGGTGGGTGCGGAAAAACAGCTACAATAGGGCTTAACCGTTGGAAAGCCTCCTGGATCAATCCAACCTCTTTTTGCAGCAACTGGTGAACGGCATTACCCTGGGCGGCGTCTACGCCCTCATCGCCGTTGGATACACCATGGTTTACGGGGTAATTCAGCTGATTAATTTCGCCCATGGCGAAATTTACATGCTGGGTGCCTTTATGGCTTACACCCTGGTGGCCGTTGCAGGGATGCCTTTTTTACCCGCTTTCCTGTTGACCCTGATCATTTGTGCCGTCCTGGGCGTTGTGCTCGATTACGTCGCCTACCGCCCATTGCGTAAGGCGCCTCGACTGGCCGCACTCATTACCGCCATCGGCATGTCCATCTTTCTGCAGAACATGGCGCTCCTCATCTGGGGCAGTCAGATCAAATCTTACCCCAGAGAGGTTCTGCCGCCCTTTTTTTCCGAAGCGGCTTTAAATTTTGGTGATGTAACCTTAACCTGGCTTCAACTCTTTATTCTCGCCATTACCCTTCTGTTCATGATCATCCTTCATCTGACCATTCACAAAACCAGGATCGGCATGGCCATGCGGGCCATTTCACAGGACAAAACCGCATCCGCCCTTATGGGAATCGGCGTCAACCGCGTCATCTCCTTTACTTTTGCCATCGGTTCGGCCATGGGCGGCATGGCGGGCATTCTGGTGGGGCTCTATTACAATGCCATTTTTCCCACCATGGGTTACGTGGCCGGCATCAAGGCCTTTGCCGCGGCGGTGTTGGGCGGTATCGGCAGCGTTCCAGGCGCCATGCTGGGAGGAGGGGTTCTGGGAATCGCGGAGGTCATGGGCGCCGGTTACATTTCGTCTGAATACAGAGACGGTATCTCCTATGCCGTCATGATTGCCGTGATCCTTTTCAAACCTTCCGGACTTATCGGGAAACAGATGCGGGAGAAGGTGTGATGTCGTTCAAGAACCCTCGCACTTTTTTCCCGGCAATCCTGATAGTGGCTGTCATTCTGCCATGGATTCCCCTGGGCATTTCCACCGATTACCTGTTAAGGGTCCTCACCACGGCGGTCCTGTATATGATCCTGGCGCTGGGTCTGAACATTGTTCCCGGATTCACCGGTCTATTGGATCTGGGGTACGTGGGCTTTTACGGCATCGGCGCCTATACGTCAGGACTTCTGGCCATCCATTACGACCTCAGCATCTGGGTTATTCTACCCCTGGCGGCGGCAAACGGTGCGCTCTGGGGCATTCTGCTGGGAGCGCCCACCCTGCGCCTGACCGGCGATTATTTTGCCATTGTAACATTCGGGTTCTCCGAACTGGTGGTGCTGCTCATACGCAATGAACTCTGGCTCACCCGCGGCCCCATGGGACTGCCGGGCATCTCGCCGCCTTCCATTTTCGGTTATCCTTTGACCCGGGGCTGGCAGTTCTATTATCTGGCGATTTTTCTCATGCTGGTGGTGCTGGTGGTGGTGGTACGCCTGGAAAACTCCCGACTGGGAAGGGCATGGTTCGCCATTCGGGAGGACGAAATTGCGGCCCAGTGCTGCGGTATCAATCTGATCCGCTACAAAGTGACGGCCTTTGCGGCCAGCGCTGCCATCGGTGCCATGGGCGGCGCCTTTTATGCCAAATGGTTTCGGTTTATCCATCCGGACATGTTCAAGTTCTGGGAATCCATTCTCATATTATGCCTCATTGTGTTTGGCGGCATGGGCAGCATCGGCGGCACCATGCTGGGGGCGCTTATCCTGATTCCACTGACGGAAATTCTGCGCAGTGCGCTGCCGCAGAGCATGTTCAATGCCCGATATCTGATTTACGGGCTGCTTTTGGTCATGATGATGCGGCTGCGGCCAGCGGGACTCATCCCCTTCCAACTTTCCAGAAGTCGCAAGGCGGAACAGGCGAAAGCGCGGCTCATGGGCAGCCGGGAGTAGATTTCTGATGGCATTTCTTTTAACGGTCAAAAACCTCTCAAAGTCTTTCGGCGGACTCCTGGCGTTAAAAGAGATCTCTCTCACGGTGGCGCCCGAACAGATCGTTGGTATTATCGGCCCGAACGGTGCCGGGAAAACCACCTTTTTCAACTGCCTCTCCTGCCTGTATCACCCTTCCGGCGGAGAAATCGAATTTGACAGCCTTTCCCTGGCAACCCCCGTATCAAAGGGGGTCAAAAACCGGGTTCGCATTTTGGCACTGATTTTTTTAATACTGGGGTTCATCCGGCTGCCCCTTTTTTGGTCCTTTTTCCTGCCCGAATCATTCTTCAAGGTGGAGCTTTTTCTGCTGGGGATTTTGGTCTTCGCCGTCCGCCTTTTCCTGTTTCGAGGGCTCATGCGCTATGAAATCTGGGCCTGGGGCCTCATGTTTATTTTTTTGTTGTCTGATCTCTCCTTTGCCCTTTTGTTTCTGACCCACCGAGATCCGCAAATTTGCCTTATCCTGACCCGGGTACCGCTCTATTATACGGCTGTGCCCTGGGGCATTGCCGCGGGTCTTTTCAGCCTTTATTTTATGGGGGTTCTGTGCACCGGAAAGGTTCGAAGGCTTTATGGATTTCGAACCAGTCCGGATGCCGTTTGCCAAATGGGGATGGCCAGAACATTTCAAAACATACGGCTTTTTTTTAATTTGAGTGTTTTGGATAACGTCAAAATCGGTCGCCACAGCCGCATGCATTCGGGGCTGGGAAAAACACTGTTTAAGACCCGTTTTCAGCAAAATGAAGAGACGTCCGCCGAAAAGGAAGGCTTGCGGTTTCTTCGCTTTGTGGATCTTGAGGATAAAGCCTTTGATCTGGCCGATACCCTGGCTTACGGAGAACAGCGCCGCCTTGAAATTGCAAGAGCCCTGGCTTCAGAGCCCAAAGTTCTCCTGCTGGATGAACCGGCTGCCGGCATGAACGCCAGGGAATCTGAAAAACTGATGCAACTGGTTCGAAAAATTCAGAAGGACGGCATCGCTGTTCTGATTATCGAACATGATATGAAAGTCATGATGAATCTGGCGGATTACATCTATGTCTTTGATTATGGCAGCCTGATTGCCGAAGGGACGCCCGATGAGGTTCGAAAGAACCAGAAAGTCATTGATGCCTACCTTGGAGGAACAAAGGCGTATGTTAAGGCTTGAAAATGTTCACAGTTATTATCGAAAAATTCATGCGCTCAAAGGCATCTCACTTCATGTAAAGGAAAAAAGCATCTGTTGCCTGATCGGGGCCAACGGCGCCGGAAAATCCACCACCCTCATGGCTATCAGCGGCATTCAGAACATCAGAGAGGGAAATATCACCCTTAAAGGGGATTTGATTAACAAAATGCCGCCGGAGGAGATCGTTCGTCGCGGGGTCGTGCAGGTGCCTGAAGGGCGCCGCATTTTTCCGGACTTAACGGTAAAAGAGAATCTGGTCCTGGGGGCCTATCTCCACCGGGACAAGAAAAAGATCAAAGATCTCATGGGAAGAAGCTTTGCTCTTTTTCCCATCCTGAAAGAGCGACGGGGACAGAGCGGCGGCACCCTTTCCGGCGGTGAACAGCAGATGCTGGCCATCGGCCGGGCACTCATGGCGTCTCCAAGGCTGCTGCTATTGGATGAACCCTCACTGGGGCTTGCACCGCTGATTGTGGAACAGATCATGACCATCATCGGCCGGATCCGGGAAGAAGGGCTGACGGTGCTTCTGGTGGAACAAAATGCAAACGCGGCCCTGGAACTGGGAGACTACGGCTACGTCATTGAAACGGGCCGGGTGGTCCTCGAAGGCCAAAGCTGCGACATGCTCAATAACCCAAAAGTCAAAGAAGCATATCTCGGTTAAAACATACAGGAATAGGGAGGAGAATCAATATAATGACAGAAGAAAGTGAGCATAAGGAACCGCTGCCGGGCCGAATGGAAGTATTGAGGGATCTGCCGACGGATATTATGAGAAGTCTCAGCAAGGAGGAAATTCAGGCTTTTCTTTTTGAAGAAATCTGGCCCGTATCCCTGAGCGAAAAACTTGGACAGTATCTGGCCTGATGAACATTGGGGGGCCTGCCTTTGACCAAAATTGCCTGCTTCCCTGATTATTGTTTCAATTTATAGGGCAGTTTCATCTGGTTGACCATGATGAGAGCTTCAAACTCCGGGTCCTTATGAACTAGGGTCGCGTTGTAAATGAACGCACAGGCGCCTATTATCGCGTCTGCCAGAGACATCCGATAAGTTGCCTTGAACTCGCCTCCTTTCAGCAAAATCGGTTCAGTCAATTCCGAGATGTGCCTTGCCCGGATGCTCTTCAGGGTGGCATACCTCAACTCGGCGATTTCAACGCCCCTGTACTGGATGCTTTTGTAATAGACTTCAAACAGGACGATCGCAGGCAGGAGGATCTCCCTGGTACGAAGGATATCTTCCACAAGTTCAGCACCCTCCTCGTTATCCATCATCGTAAGGACTGCCGAGGTATCGGGGAGGAAGAGATCAGTTTTCACGTTTTCTGTCCTCCTCTCTGTCCCTCAGCAGGCTTCCGGCAAGGTTCTCGCCTTCGGAACAGCCACGCAGTGCGCCCACGGCATCTTTCGGAATGGGAATCAGTTTGATGACCGCGCCGGTATCAATCCAGACTACTTTTGTTCCAGGCTCTATGCCATATTTTCTTCGCAATGAGACAGGTACGACCACCTGGCCTTTTTTTGTTATTACCGAATCCATTTTTTATCCCCTATTTTGAATTATTCCTACTTTTTCATATATTATAGGCTAATTTTTACTTTGTCAACCATGGAAAAAATGCAAATTCCGGCGACACCTTCCCGGAATCTCCTCCGGGAATGGTGCCGGGAATGTATCGTTTCGATGGTGGGTCAATCTGCCGGTAGACCCTCACAGCAGCATGTTTTTTTCCGCCCTCTAATTTGTTTTTCTTAATTTTAACTCAAGAATTGCTACATTGTAGCACTAACCTGCAATTTTATTAATGATCAGCACGTCCATTATTGACAATCAGTACGATTTAAGATAGATTAAAACTTTTTAGATAGATTAAATCCTAACCCGTCTTTCGCAATTCGATAGCTCTCGGGGCAAATTTCGGCCATATTTGGAGCGTAACGTATTGAAAACACCAACTCGACTTGCCGAAAACCGCTTGTAGTGCCGACCTACCCCCTTGATTTTTTTCTTTTGGCCTGGAAAATAGGGTCATGTTCCTGCGGGCCAATAAACGATTTAAAGACGGTACAGAACATCGCTATTGGAGTGTCGTTGAAAACCGCCGGATGCCGAACAACCGGGTTGTTCAAAGACAAGTTCTGTATCTTGGCGAAATAAACGACAGCCAGCATGACTCCTGGTGCAGGACCATCGATGTTTTTCAACACGGTGAAAAGCTGTGTCGGCAAATGGCTCTGTTTCCTTCTGATCGAGAAGCACCGGAACTGGCTTGTGAAGTGGTCCAGATAAAACTCAATGAGCTGGAACTCCACCGACCGAGACAATGGGGTGCATGTTGGCTAGCCTGTTATTTATGGAATCTTCTTGATCTCGACAGCTTCTGGTCATCCAGACTGCCTGATAGCCGAAAGAAAACCCGATGGATCAATGTGCTGAAAATACTGGTCAGTTATCGCCTCATTGCCCCTGGCAGTGAGTGGCGCCTCCATCGTCATTGGTATCGCAACAGCGGTATTGCTGACCTGCTTGGCGAAGATCCTGAAGTGATCCAGAAGGACAAATTATACCGATGTCTCGACAAGCTTCTACCCCATAAAAATGACTTTTTTTCCTATTTGACCCAGCGCTGGAAAACACTTTTTCATGTCAATTTCGATGTACTTCTTTATGACCTGACGAGCACCTATTTCGAATGCG
>JAJDOH010000101.1 GCA_022340265.1 Deltaproteobacteria bacterium
ATGGGACGGCCGAGGTGAAGCAGTGGGGGGCATCGTCGTCATGCGCTCCGGAGAGAACGCCCTTCAAGTCATCCGAAATGTGAAAAAGAAACTCAAAGAACTGGAACGGGGACTGCCGCCGGGAGTGGTGATCGAAGCGGGATATGATCGTGCCGAACTGATCCAAAGCGCCATTCATACCCTGAAAAGCAAGCTTGTGGAGGAATTGACGGTGGTGGCCCTCATCTGCCTCATTTTTCTCCTCCATTTCCGATCTGCTTTCGTGGCTGTGTTCACCCTGCCCGTGGGCATTCTGATGGCTTTCATCGCCATGAAGCTCCTGGGGATCAACGCCAACATCATGAGCCTCAGCGGCATCGCCATCGCCATCGGCGTCATGGTGGACGCCTCGGTGGTCCTGGTGGAAAACGCCCACAAACACCTGGCCCGTGATAACGGAAAGAAATCCCACGCAGCCATCATCCTGGACTCGGCCAAGGAGGTGGGGCCCGCGCTCTTTTACAGCCTTCTGATCATCACGGTCTCTTTCGTGCCGGTTTTCAGTCTGACGGAGCAATCGGGACGACTGTTCAAACCGCTGGCCTACACCAAAACATTTGCCTTGGCCGCGGCCGCCGTGTTGGCCATTACCATTGTTCCGGTACTCATGACCTTTTTTGTCCGGGAAAAGACCTTTTCTCCCGATACGACCCGCAGACAAAGAATCGTCTTCTGGATTCTTGCGGCTGCGGGCGCTCCCCTCCTGGTGACGGCATGTGGAACGGCCGGGCTGCACCTTCCCGACTGGTCCCTGGTGGCGGCTTTCGCGGTTTCCCTGTTTGCCCTCATATCTCTGATACCGCAACGCATTGTCGAAGAATCGAAAAATCCGGTGAGCCGCTTTTTCATTCGGATCTATAAACCCGTTATTGTTTGGGTCCTCAAATGGCCCAAAATAACGGTTCTGATCGCTCTTCTGCTGTTTGGTATCTCCTATTTCCCGCTATCCCGGCTGGGGAGCGAATTCATGCCCCCCCTGAATGAGGGAAGCATTTTGTACATGCCCACCACCCTTCCGGGCATCAGCATCACAAAAGCCAAAGAACTGCTGCAGCAGACGGACAAAATCATTCAGAGTTTCCCTGAAGTTCAGCATACCCTGGGCAAGGTGGGCCGCGCCGAGACCGCCACCGACCCGGCACCCCTTTCCATGATCGAGACCACCATCACCCTCTGGCCACAGGTGGTCCGTGAGCAGATTCCCGTTAAACGGTTTTTTTCCCAGTGGTCCGGTTGGCTGAAAAAGCCACTTACCTGGATCTGGCCGGAAATCAGACAGGGAAAGGTCCTTCACCAATGGCGCAAGAAGAAGGTTGAACGCTTTTTTTCATCCTGGCCGGAATGGTTGAAAAAGCCCCTCTCCTTTGTCTGGCCGGAAGAACGGACCATGACCATGGACGAACTGGTGACGAAGCTGGATCAGGCGGTTCATTTTCCGGGGGTGACCAACGCATGGACCATGCCCATCAAGACCCGCATCGACATGCTCTCCACCGGCATCAAAACGCCTGTGGGCATCAAAATCATGGGGCCGAACCTTCAGGTTCTTTCGGACCTGGGCGCCAAAATCGAAGCGGTGGTGCGTCGGATCCCGGGAACCCTCTCCGCCTATTCAGAACGGGTTACGGGAGGGAACTACCTGGATTTCAAGATCCGAAGGGACCAGATCGCACGGTACGGACTCACGGTGGCGGATGTGCAGGGCGTCATCGTCTCGGCCATCGGCGGCAAGAACCTCACCTATACGGTTGAAGGTCTGGAGCGATATCCGGTGAATCTCCGGTACAGCCGGGAACTGCGCGACAACATCGACATGCTGAAAGGGGTCCTGGTGACCGCACCGACCGGCGCCCACATCCCCCTGGCGCAATTGGCCCACCTTTCCATCCACAAGGGACCGGCCGCCATCAAAACGGAAGATTCCCGGCCCAGCGCCTGGATCTTTGTGGACTTAAAAGGGGTGGATGTGGGGACCTATGTGGAAAACGCAAAAGGGGTGGTATCCCGTGAAATAAAGCTGCCGGTTGGATATTCCCTGGTTTGGTCCGGACAGTACCAGTACATGCAGGAGGCCCGAAAGAAGCTTAATCTGGTCGTACCTTTGACCTTAACGATTATCTTTGTTCTGCTTTACATGCATTTTCATAATTTCAGCGAGGCACTTCTGGTCATGGCAAGCCTTCCCTTTGCCCTTGTGGGTGGGGTGTGGCTCCTCTATCTTCTGAATTATAACCTCTCGGTGGCCGTGGTGGTGGGCTTTATCGCCCTGGCGGGCCTGGCCGCCGAAACCGGCGTCGTGATGCTGGTCTATCTGGATGAGGCATTTGATCGCATGAGTCGGGAAGGAAATATGAAATCGAGAGGAGCGCTGCGGGACGCCATTCTGGAAGGTTCAGTGGAACGGGTCCGTCCCAAGCTCATGACCGTATCCACAACACTCATCGGGCTCCTGCCCATTATGTGGGGCACTGAGACCGGAAGCCAGGTGATGAAACGGATCGCAGCCCCCATGGTGGGAGGGTTGATATCCTCCACCGTCTTGACGTTAATCATCATTCCGGCCGTCTACGACCTATGGAAGGGTCGGAAATTAAGAAAAGAAAAAGGAGGAATAAAATGAAAAGATTCGTTGTGAGGCCGTTTTCGGTAATCGTTATTTTTCTGTTGGTGGCATTTTGCTTTTGGCCCCCTCATTTCACGGTGGCTGAGGATCATCCCGACACCCCGGGGGTTCAGATCCATACCACTACTGTGGACGGTTACAAGTTCGACTACACCCTGTATGATTTCCCTGAAAGAAAAACGCAGCACCTGATGGTCTCCCTTACAGGCCCTGAGGGGACGGCCGTTTTGCAGGGAAAGGTCGGCTTTCTCCTCAAAGGACCAGATGGTGTGAAACAGAAAGCCATGACCATGGGGATGAAAGGCGCTTACGGTGCGGATATGGATTTCAGTCAAAAGGGACTTTACAGTATCAAAACAAAGGCGGTTGTGGGGGACAAAAAATTGTTTGATCAGTTCGATTACGAGGTGAAATAGATACCAAAATGGTCATCAACAGCCTTCAAAAACGGCTCAGTCTTCTGGTATTGCTGCCTGTCGTGCTGCTCCTTCTGTTGATCGGGGTATTTGGATTTATTTACATGAGGGAAACCCTCTTTAGCGAATGGCAGGAAATGTCCATTGTAAAGCTTCAGAGGGCTGCCCACCAGATCGATATGAAACTTGGACGCATCACCGACTGGCTTCAGTTGTTTCACCATACATCCGACGACAGAGGCGGGCCGCTGATACAGCAATGGATACTGGAGCAGTTACGGGGGATGAAAGGAGTTGAAAAGGCCGAGTTGAAATGGGAAAAAGGCCATGAGCCGGCGTCGGGGATGATGGGAATGGGAATGGGGATGGGGATGGGAAGCGGAGGTTCTTCTCAAGAAATGCCGATGATGCATTTCAAAAGGGGGCATCCCTTTGAGGTCACTTCACCCTACTACGACGCAGAAACCGGAAAGGAGACGGTAAAACTCGTCTCCCTGCTCAAGGATGAGTCCGACAAGGTGGTGGGAAGCCTTGAAGTGACCGTCCCTTTCGACTATCTCCTGGAAGGTGTCAAAAAGTTCGGTTGGTGGCAGACGGAACAGGCTTGCCTCATCGATAATGCCGGGAAATACCTCTGCCACACCAAACTCGTTATGAAAAAAGGACTTCTTTTTGGTGGTACAGACGATCCTTTCGAACGTGCCTTGTTTAAAGCCATTAAGGAAAAGCCTTACGGGACGGTTCTGGGACCGGGTGTACCCCCCGATGCGGTGGGCGGCTTTTACAGATTGAAATACGCACCGTGGAGCGTCGTTCTGTTTGCCGAAGGGGATAAAGTCCTGGCGCCACTCATTCATTTCCGCAATTATTATTTTGCCGGCGGAATCCTAGCCATACTGATCATTTTACTCCTTATCCGATCGGTTGTCGGCGGGATGGTTCATTCTTTTACCGCCATCTCAAAGACCGCGGGACAAGTGGCCAAGGGCGATTATGGTGAACCCATTCCCTTTCGGGGGCGCGATGAAATTGCCCAGTTGACCCAAAGCTTCAACACCATGGTGGAAGGGTTGAAAGAACGAGACTTTATTGCCAATACGTTCGGCAGATATGTGGATCAGGGGATCGCAAAAGAGCTGATGAAGCGTCCCGAAGCGTCGAGGCTGGGCGGCGAGAATCGCGAAGTTTCCATTCTCATGTCCGACATCAGAGGGTTCACGCCGCTTTCCGAAACCCTTCCCCCTGAAAAAATCATCAATTTTCTGAATCGCTATTTTTCTGGGTTGATCCGGGTCATCGAAGCTCATCACGGGATCATCGTAGATTTCTTCGGTGATGCCATACTCGTCTTTTTTGATCCCTTTGATGAACCCGTGAAACCCATGATTCAAAAAGCCGTTCAGTGTGCGTTTGCCATGCAGGATGGGATGAGCGAATTTAATCGGGAAATTCATTTTGAAAACCTGCCATCACTGCAAATGGGGATCGGCATCAATGCCGGAGAAGTGGTCGTGGGAAATATCGGTTCCGAGACCCGGGCCAAATACGGCATTGTGGGATCTCCGGTCAATCTCACCCAGAGAATTCAGTCCATGGCTGAAGAGGGTGAGGTGGTCATTTCGGACTCGGTTTACAGACACGTGCAAGAAGACGTGAGGGTTATCAGAGAGTTCAGAACCACCTTGAAAGGCGTTCAGAATGAGACAACGCTCTATGCCGTCGGAGCCATAGAGCCGTCAAACCTTCATTGACTCTTTTAAGAAACCATAGCGCTCGATGCCATGCCTAAATTACGGGGCATTCTTGAATGGACAAGCGTACATTTCGAGACCATATGAAAGACATCCTGGAAACGCTTTTTCCGGATGAAGACATAAACAATCTTATTGACCGTGTCGGTGATACGGTGGCGCGCTATGAAACCCACCGTACCATTCTTGAAAAAAGAAAAAAATACAAGGATGAAATTTCGTTAAGTGAAGAAGACGCCATACTGATGACTTATGCGGACACCATCCTTTCAGAAGAAGAAAAGCCGCTTCAGACCCTTCACAAGTTTCTAAAGAGCCACATTAAGTCGGCCTTTACCGCTGTGCATATACTTCCGTTCTTCATGAGCAGCTCGGATGGGGGATTTGCCGTCATTGATTATGGTCGCGTCGATCCCAGACTCGGCGGCTGGGATGATATAGAGGCGATCGCAAAAGACTATCGTGTGATGGCCGATTTGGTCCTCAATCACATTTCGAGCCATTCCGCCTGGTTTCAGGGATTTCTGGCCGGTGATAGACGTTACCAGGGCTATTTCCTTGCTTTTGACCAGCCCGTGGACGTATCGAAAGTGTTCAGACCCCGGGAACATCCGTTGCTGACGCGGTTTGAAACGGCCATGGGTTCAAAATATGTCTGGACCACCTTCGGCGAGGACCAGATAGACCTCAATTTCCACAATCCGGAAGTTTTAATTGAGATCCTCGGGGTGTTCATGGGCTATCTTTCCCATGGGATTGAATTCATCCGCCTTGATGCCATCGCTTATGTTTGGAAAGAGTTGGGAACCGATTGTGTAAACCTGCGGCAGACCCATGAAATCGTAAAATTTTTGAGGACCGTCGCGGAGTATGTCGCTCCCTATGCCATCATCCTGACGGAGGTCAACTTTCCTTTCAGCGACAACGTCTCCTATATCGAAGCGAGACACGAAGCGAACCTGGCCTACCACTTTGCGCTGCCCCCTTTGACCATCGATAGCTTCAATTACAAGGACACCGCCATTCTGCAGGCGGAAACCGCACGGATTCGTCGGGATCTGCCATTCATGAATTTTCTGACATCCCACGACGGCATCGGACTGTTAAGCGCAAAGGATCTTCTGCCGTCTTCCCGTTTCAAAATGCTTCTTGAAACAATCAAAGCCCATGGTGGAGAAATATCGTATAGGGCCGCCAACGGAGCGCCCACGCCCTATGAATTGAACACCACTGCCTACGATGCCATCAACGACCCGCGCCGGCCGAATAGGGAGACGGATGTCAAACGATACGTGGCCGCCTGTGCCGTCGCCCTATCCGACAAAGGGATTCCGGGTATTTATATTCATTGCCTCCTTGGTTCCAGAAACAATCTGAAAGGCGTGGAAGAGACCGGGGAAAAAAGGATGATCAACAGAGAGCGACTTTCCTTCGAAGCACTCTCCCGCGATCTCTCCAATCCCGACTCCCTCAAGAATCAGGTGATGGCGAAATTGATTCACCTCCTTGAAATTCGAAGAGAGATTCCGGCCTTCCACCATGCCGTCAAACGAGACATTGTGAGTTCGGACAAGCGGCTCTTCATCATGGAAAGAAAATACGAGAAAAAATGTACGACCGCGGTCATAAACGTGAGTGACGATATCGTTTTTTTGCCGGAATACGAGGGGAAATTGGATCGTTTGCGAAACAGCCGATTTGACGGCAACTTCAGGGCTTATGGCGTTTACTTTCTGGAATAGACGGACAGGGGTGCCGCCATTTCAAAACAGCATGGATTTCTTGACTAGGAAATGAACTTTGAACACATCACAACATTCAGCGGCGCTCAGATATCCGATCCGGCTACAGGTGGTTTTCAAATATTTCGGCAAGTTGAACATGGTCCTCGCCGTTCTGGTTCTCGTGCCGCTGGGGGTTTCCATTTCGTTTGCGGATTACGGCATCAGCCTCCGATATGGGGTTATCGCGGCGGGACTTCTTGCCATGGGGCTTGGCCTTTCCCGGCTGCCCGGAACAAAGCGAATTCAGACCAACGAAGCCATGAGTCTCACGGCGCTGGCCTTTCTTTTTGCGCCGCTCCTCATGGCCTACCCGATGATGGGTTCTGGACTTCCTTTTCTGGATGCGCTCTTTGAAGCCATATCCGCCGTTACCACCACGGGTCTCACCACAACGGCCACGGTGTCCGGAAAACCCCAAACCTTTCTGTTTGCTCGTGCCTGGATGCAGTGGTACGGGGGACTGGGGATTGTGGTGCTGGCGCTGGCCATCATGATAGAACCCGGGGTGGCGGCCAGACGTCTGGGGAATATGGGCGAATATGACGATGATCTCATCGGCGCGACCCGAAGCCATGTTCGGTATATTCTCCTGGTCTACGGACTTCTTACCGCTATGGGCATCTGTCTCCTGCTGGCCCTTAAGAGCAATGGGTGGAATGCCGTTTTGTATGCATTCGCCACCGTTTCAACGGGGGGCTTTGCACCCCAAGACGGCAGCCTCTCAGCACTTCAGTCGTTTCCCCAGCAGGCTGCCGTCATTTTTCTTTCCATGGCCGGCGCCATCTTCTTCATCTTCTATCGGCGTCAAATCCGCGAAGACTGGCGTCTTATGTTTCACGACCGTCAAACGCAATTCTTCTTGCTGGCCGCCGTATTTTCCGCTTTGCTGCTGGTGCTTCTACTTCACTTTCAAAACGAATTTTCCTGGCCCATGGCTTTGCGCCACGGCATTCTGAACGCCTTTTCCGCGCAATCCACCTCCGGGTTTTCTTCAATGGACTTTTCGCGGCTGGATGGCGGAAGCAAACTGGTGATGATCCTCTCCATGCTGTCCGGCGGGTGCGTGGGCTCAACGGCGGGCGGGATAAAGATCCTGCGATTGATGGTCATGGCGCGCCTGATCTATCTGATGATCTTAAAAGCCGGATTGAGCAAAAATGCCTCCAAAGGGATCAAACTGACGGGAAAAAAACTTGAAAATAAGGAAGTAAACCCGAAAAACTGTGATTTTCTGTTCTGCATGACCAATAGTGATGAGACGAATATCATCACTTCTCTATTGGGACGATCCCTCGGTTTTAAACGTGTCGTGACGAGTATTGAAAACACTGAACTGGAAGATATGTGCCGTGAAATTGACCTGCAGGATGTGATTATTCCCGCCCAATCCATTAGCCGACACATCGAAGAAATGGTTGAAGGTCTCGATGATATCGAATTGTCAACCCTGCTCAAAGGCGATGCACGATTTTTCAGTTTTATCGCCGATAAAGAGGAAGCAACGGAAGTATCGAAACTTGATTTGCCGAAAGGAACAAAATGCATGTATTTTTACCGGGATGAACAATTCAGTCTGGTCGATGAAAAGACACGGTTCAAAAAGGGAGATGAAATCGTTCTCGTTACCCATGTGAATAATCTGCGAGAATTAAACGAGCGATGGGATGCAGCGCAAATCATGGGGCAATAGTTTCAAAAACGCCAATGGAACATGGCAACATACTCAAAGAGGGGAGAAACTGCCAGCGCATCGAAAAAACCGATCGTCTGTCGTTTCTGGTGGATGCCGATGCCTACTACAAAGCATTCGTTGACGCCGTTGATCAAGCGCAACACGCCGTTTACATCAGCGGTTGGGACATCGACAGCCGGGTTCGACTGATTCGATCTTCGAAAGATGATTCAGGACAGGATATTTCCCTTGGCCATTACCTCAATCAAAAAGCCGTTGCGACACCCGGCCTGAACATCTATATTCTTTGCTGGGATTTTTCCGTCATCTACGCACTGGAAAGGGAGTGGCTCTCCTCATTGAAATTCGAGTGGAACAGACACCACCGGATTCATTTTTTTTTGGATGATGAGCACCCTGCCGGCGCATCCCACCACCAGAAGTTTGTGGTTGTGGACGATATGCTGGCTTTTAGCGGCGGCATTGATCTGACCAAAAACCGCTGGGATACGCCTGCGCATGATCCCGAGGACCCTCGCCGGATTGACCCTAACGGAAAGGCTTACAGTACGTTCCACGACGTTCAAACCGTTGCCGATGCACATTTGGCAAATGATCTCGGCGATCTTTTCAGGGAGCGCTGGTTTTACGCCACCGGCGTTCAACTGGATCCGGTCGAAAGGAAAACAAAACCCCACTGGCCTTTGGAAGCATCTCCCCATCTGACGAACGTTCAAGCGGCCATCGCAAGGACCTATCCTTCCTATAAAGGACGTCAAGAAGTGCGGGAAGTGGAAGCGCTTTTTCTGGATATCATTCAAAGTGCTCAAAATTATCTATACATTGAAAACCAGTATTTTACCTCTTCAGTAATTTCGGATGCGCTGATCGAATCTCTTAAGATGCCCCAAGGGCCCGACATTCTGCTGGTTTTGCCGGAACAATCGAGAGGGCTGCTTGAAAAGAGCACCATGGAAGCCCTTCGCGCGCGCGAGATCAAGCGGATTTTAGAAGCCGATTTCCACAAACGGCTCTGGGTGGTTTACCCGGCCCTTTCAAAAAAGGAAGACGTTTTTGTGCATGCAAAAGTCATGATTGCCGATGATCGCCTGGTCCGTGTCGGTTCGGCCAATCTGACCAACCGGTCCATGGGGCTGGACACCGAATGCGATGTGGTTGCTGAAGCCCTGGATGACGTCCGAAACAGGGATGCCATCGCCGCGTTTAGAAATCGACTGATTGCCGAGCACACGGGGCATAAGACGGAGGAAGTGAGCCGCGCTTTTTCGTCGGAAGACTCATTTCTGAACGCGGTTCGCTCGCTCTCGCACAACGAACGCTCCTTTAAAAAAATCTCCATCAATAATCAACTTCCCGTCGACGGCGCCAAGCTGGTGCCGGATACGTCTCTCCTTGATCCCAACCGGCCGGTGGAACTGGATCGGATATTTGACCATTTTGTCGAAAAGCCGGATGAAAATTCCAAGGGAAGGCCGCTTTTGAGAATTCTCATCATTTTGGGTGCCCTCCTTGCGCTGGCAGGTGCTTGGCGGTGGACACCGCTTCACCAATGGATGACCCCTCAAAAGATTGCCCATATGGCTGAGACCTTTAAAGAGAGCGCTTTCACTCCCGTTTTTGTAATGGCCGCCTATCTGGTTGGAGGACTTGCGATGGTGCCGGTGACTGTTTTAATCGGTGCAACCGCAATGGTCTTTCCCGCCGCAACCGCTGTTGTTTATGCCTTTTCGGGATCCATTCTCAGCGCAATTCTGTCATACGGCATCGGCGCCAGACTGGGAAGCGCCCCGCTCCATAAAATCGCCGGCCCAAAGATTGAAGCCCTGAATAAACGCTTGGCGCGCAATGGCATTCTGGCGGTTGCCGTCATTCGAAACCTGCCGCTGGCCCCCTACACGATGGTCAACATGGCGGCAGGCGCTTCCAAAGTCAAGTTTCGGGATTACGTTTTGGGGACCGGCATTGGAATGGCGCCGGGAATCCTGGCGATCACGGTTTTCGCGGATCGGCTTCTTCAAGCGATCAAGGATCCGAACTGGCTGAACATCTCAGTTTCCGGCGCGTTGCTCTCGGCCTTTGGCGTGGGCTTTTGGTGGGTCAGACGGAGGCTCAGAAGAAGAGAGAAAGGAGAATAGCCAATATTTACGGCAGCCACCTATAATGTTCATAGCTGGCGGGACCGCTATGGACGGAAAAACATCGGCGATTCGCTCATGGTCATTGGCAATCTGAAGGCGGATGCGGTGGCAATCCAGGAGGCCGCCCTCTGTTCAAAGGGCCGCAAAACCCTGTGTTTAAGGGATTTGGAACGGGCAACCGGAATGAACGCCGTGCCGGGTATCACCTTTCGCCGAAAGGGCAAACACTTCGGCAATATCCTGCTCAGCCCCCACCCCTTTAGATCCGTCGGAATAATGGATCTGAGCATCCGTAACCGCGAGCCGCGGGTCGCCATTCTGGCGACGCTCGATTATCAAGGTATCCCCATACGGATAATTGCTACCCATCTGGGGCTCGGGAGTGGCGAAAGAAGAAAGCAGATCAAACGGCTTCTTGAGCGAATTTCCAAACCTTCAGACAAGATTACCATCCTCATGGGAGATCTCAATGAATGGAATCCCTTGAGCCTGGCGGAGACCGGGCTTCGCAGACATTTTGGGCATATCTGGTCTCCACCCTCTTTTCCGTCCCGCTCGCCACTATTGTCTTTGGACCGCATTCTGGTCAAACCGCGAAAAGCCCGTCGGCGCATCGCAGTCGTTAGAACCCCTCCTGCCGAAAGCGCCTCCGACCATTTGCCGGTCATCGCTGCCATTGACCTTTTTTTATGACAACTGCTTTTTATTCTTCCAAGCATGCGCATCCGCGTGTTTAAGGTTTTTAATCTGCTTATGTTCCAAGTGTGCCCAAATTTTTTGTAACTCTGGGTAGGAAAGAATTTTCACGACTCGCTCTCTCATTTCAATGCCTCTTTTTGTCTATCCGGTTGGCTCGGTCTTGTATGCCTTTTCATATGCTTCTATTTCGTACAAACTCCCCACGGCGAAAGGCACCCGCTGATGAATGCTCTGAGGAGAGATTCCCATCACGCGATCTTTGCCCGTGGTGGAACCGCCCCCTGCCTCCTCCGCAATCATGGCCAGGGGTGCACATTCATACAGCAACCGCAGTTTGCCGGAAGGCCGGCGGTCATCTTCAGGATAGAAATATATACCGCCGTGATGAAGAATCTGATGCAGGTCGGCCACCAGGGCGCCGGAATACCGCAATGAATAGGGATCACTTTCATTGGCGATAAGCGCATCCGAAAAGTTCCGGGCCGGTTGCGCCCATCGATCCCGGTTTCCGAAATTGGCGCTAATGATTTTCCCTCGCCTCGGCATACGAAGGGTTTCATGGTCCATCACGAACTCCCCGATTTCTTCGTCCAACACAAAACTGTGGACCCCGTCTTTTGCGCTGTATACCAGGAGTGTCGAAGTGCCGTACATGATATAGCCGGATGCCACCTGCTTTGTCCCTTTTTGCAGGATGGCTTTTTCCAGATCGCCGTCAAACGCATGTACCGAAAAAATGGATCCGATAACGCAATCCACATCCAGGTTGCTCGAACCGTCGATGGGGTCTACCAACACCACATATTTTTCGCGATCCTTGTCCGAGTGCAATACCCTGGGCTCATCCATTTCCTCCGATACGATGGCACCCACAATACCCACATACTCGAATGCTTCCACCAATACATCATTGCTCAGGATGTCCAGCTTCTTGACTTTCTCTCCCTGGATGTTGGTATCTCCCGTGAACCCTTTGAGGCCTTCCAGGCTGGATCGCCGCACATGGCTGGAAATGATTTTCGCCACGGTGCCCATTTGATCCAGGACCCGGGTCAATTCGCCGCTGGCCTCGGGGTGCTCCGGTTGGTTCCGGACCAGGAACCGGTCCAGGGTCATTTGCATTTTAGGTTTTTTTGCCATGAGGTGACCTTTCCCCGGAAAACCCGGTAGGTGTAAGTGGTGTAAAAGATAATGACGGGAAGCAGAAGGCCCATGACGATCAGCATGAACGTTAGTGTTTTAGGGGAGGCAGCCGCCGCTTCAACGGTTACCGGGGCGACCACATGGGGGATCATATTGGGATAGAGGCACAGTGACAGCCCCAGAAATCCCAGGGCAACGGTAATCGCATTCCAAAGAAGCGGTGCTCCCTCAAGTTTCCTGTGGAGGCTCCTGAAAATCATGAAAAACCCGAAAACCGCAGGCAGTACCACGGCCAGCAGATAGTAGAGGTCCGGCGTGGAAATCCATTTTTCCCCGGCTTGCGGGTATCGCAGGCCGATCCAGAGATAGACGACGCCCGAAAGCACAAGGGTCGTCACCGTAAAAATGAACGACAGGTGAAAACTCCGGCGCCGCAGATCCCCTTCCGTTTTGAGAATCAGATAATTGGTGCCCAGCATCAGATATCCCACCAGAACCCCCAGGGTCAAGAGAAAGGTGAAAGGGGTGGCCCAATCCCACACGCCGCCGGCAAAGTGTCCGTTTTTAACGGTAATACCGCTCAGAAGCCCCCCCAGGGCAAACCCCTGGGCCAGGGTGGCGATCAGGCTTCCCACCCCGAAATTGAGGTTCCAGAAACGCTTGCTTTTGGAATGCTCGCTGAAATCAAAGGCAATCCCTCTGAAAATGAACCCCACGACCATGAGAACGGCCGGAATGTAGAGGGCCGAAAAAAGAATGCTGTAAAACATGGGAAAGGCGCCGAACAGAATTCCCCCCACAATGAGCAGCCAGGTCTGGTTGGTGTGCCAGATATAGGTCAGGCTGTCGACCATCTGTTGCCGGTCATTCTGATCTTTCAGAAATAGGCAGAGGATCCCGACACCCAGGCCGAACCCGTCTGTCACGGCATAGTAGAGGAGAAAAAAACCGATCACCGTCAACCAGAGGGTTGCAAGTGAAAAATCCATTCTACCCTCTCCCTTTTTCGGGTAAGAAGATGGTCTCAGGGATTCCCGCTTCAATAAGCTCTGGCGGCCCCTTTCGGATAATATACCCAGCAAAGAGCAAAAACAGGACGAAAAGCCCCCCGTAGATTCCCGCCAGGATCAGGAGCGAACCCGCCACCGGGTATGCCGGCAAAAGGCTGCCCGCCTCCCGAGTCCTCAGTACGCCGTAAATGATCCACGGTTGCCGGCCCACCTCACGGGTGACCCACCCCGATTCCATGGCCGCGTAACTGAGCGGAAGCGCCACCATCCAGGCCATCAGCAGTTTTCTATGATGTAACACGCGATCCGGCCGCAACCCCCCTTTTCGCCACACCCATACACTCCAGAGCATCAGTAAAAAGAAGAGAAACCCGAGTCCTATCATGATACGAAAGGCATAAAAGGGCAGCCAGACCGGGGGCTGGTCTTCCACCGGAAAATCTTTCAACCCTTTCACTTCTCCGGTAAGCGAATGGGTGGTGATCAGACTGAGGCCGTAAGGGATGCTGACGGCCCAGGCGTTTTTCTGCCGGGACTTGTCGGGCCATGCCAGAAGATTCCATGCCGCCCCTTCGCCCGGGCCGTTGGTCTCCCAGTGGGCTTCCATGGCACCCAGCTTGGTGGGCTGGGTTTCGGCCACTTCCCTTCCCGATCCGTCTCCCAGGTATATCTGGAGCGGCGTAATGATGACGGCGCCAATGATAACGATCCTGAAGGACTTGAGAAAAAACTCCACCTGACGATTCTTCAGAAGATACCATGCACTGATGCCGCCGATTACGAAAACGCTGATTTCAAGACAGGCGAACCACATGTGGGAAACCGCCCACGGCATATCGGGATTAAAAATCACCGCCAGGTTGTCGATCACCCGGTATTGGCCGTTCTCAAAGACGCCTCCCGCCGGCGTCTGCATCCAGGCATTGGCACTCATGATCCAGAAAGCCGAAAGGGATGTACCGAAGGCGACCATTGTGGTGGCGAATAGATGCATGGCCGGAGAGACCTTCTTCCAGCCCCAGATCATGATGCCTAAAAAGGCCGCCTCCAGCATAATAGCCATGGCCGCCTCAAATCCCAGCAGATGCCCGAAGATGTCCCCGCCCGCCCTGGAAAAATGGCCCCAGTTGGTGCCGAACTGGAATTCCATGGGGATCCCGCTCACTACCCCCACGGCAAAGTTGAGGATGAACAGCCGCCCCCAGAATCGCGCATGACGGTAGTAGATCTCCTTTTTTGTTTTGACCCACAGAACTTCCACAAGCACCATAAACAGGCTCAGGCCGATGGTGAGCACGGGCCAGAGGATGTGGAACATGGCCGTGAACGCAAATTGAAGCCGGGACAAGAGAAGATGGTCCATGAGAAGATCCTAAAGTTTACGAATCAGCCACAAAATGAGGGATATGACAATGCTGACCAGGATCATGGTGGCGATGGGGATGTATATCTTCACATTGGGCCTGGAAATGATGATATCGCCCGGCAGCCTCCCCAGGGGAATTTTCCCGATCCATGGCCAGAGCAGTCCCGCAGCCAGTATCAAAATTCCAGCGATGATCAGCGTTCTTTGCACTTGGAAATCCTTTTGGCAATCTTTATCCATTTCCCAAACCAGCCGGCGCCACCGGCCGCGGAAAGCGGCTCATTGATCATCGATACCATAAGATATGGCGCGCTTCAAGGGGCACGGCAGCTTCTTCCTGAAACGGAATGATCCGTGGCGTGTAATCGCTACCCGGGCGATCGGCGGGGATGCTGAGGGTGTAGGAATAAGCGCTTTGAGTTTCGGCCAGCCGCCGCCCGCGCGCCATGGGATATATTTCGGGCTCTCCCCCATCGGATGGATCCGCATAGATCTGGACGGTGATCGTGCTCGGCTCAAGGCCATTCAGATACACGGCCAGAGAAAAATAATAGACGTTCTCCCTTTCCTCAATCTCCAGGGCGCCGAAACGCAGCCTGTGCCAGTTCTTATTGAGAGATTCCTGCCACCTACAGATTTCCGCCGCTTTTTCGACATTGTTCGCCTTACGCGCCCTGTAGTTGCGACCCGCCGGCAGATAAAATCGGTCTACGTATTCCCGAAGCATCCTGTTGCTGCTGAAACGGGGAGTCAGTTCCGCCATGCTCTTCCGCATGCGTGCCACCCAGGCACGCGGGATACCGCTTTCGTCCCGATCATAAAAACACGGAATCACCTCTTCCTCAAGAAGGCCGTAAAGCTGGTCCGCCTCGTGGTCGTCCCAGGTGGGATCTTCCCCGTGTTCCCGGCCGTCTCCCAGTGCCCAGCCGGCTTCAGGACAATAGGCCTCCGCCCACCAGCCGTCCAGCTCGGAGAGATTGAGGCCGCCGTTCACCAGAACTTTCATGCCGCTGGTGCCACAAGCCTCCCACGGCCTGCGAGGCGTATTGAGCCACAGATCCACGCCCTGAACCAGTTGTTCCGCCAGGACCATATCGTAGTCCACCAGGAAGACCAACCGATGGGACACCCCCCGATTACGAATGAACCGGGTGTAAGCTTTCACCAGGGATTTTCCTTCCCCGTCAAGGGGGTGGGCTTTGCCCGCGATGATAAACTGGACAGGCCGATCCCGGTTGTTCAACAATTTCATCAGACGGTCTTCGTCCTGAAGGAGAAGATTGGGGCGTTTATAGCCGGCAAACCGGCGCGCAAAACCGATGGTAATGGCGTCAGGTTCCAGCGCGTCTCCGGCCGCTTTTATCCTTTCATCGGTTACGTCCGAGGCCGTGAGCTGACGCACAAGCCGCTTGCGCACATCCTGGATCAATTTTTGACGCCCCTTGGCACGAAATTCCCATAACGTCTCATCGGACACCTGTTTGAAGTCCTCTTCAATGGTATGCAGGGTGCCGATCCATCTTTCTTTTCCACAAGACTCGCTCCAAAGGCCATCCGCCGCGGCCGAATCCCATGAAGGGGTGTGAATGCCGTTGGTTACATGGGAGACCGGCACCTCGGATCGTGGCCAGCGGGGGAAAAGGGGCTGGAAGATGCGGCGACTCACTTCACCGTGGAGCCGGCTTACGCCGTTCACTGAGTTAGACCCTCTGATGGCGAGATAAGCCATGTTGAGCGGTTCCTTTTCATTTTGCGGATCCTTGCGCCCAAGGGCGAGCAGACCATCCATGCCGAGGCCCAGTTCATCCGCATATGCGCTGAGATATTGTCCCGCCAGGGCAGGTGAAAAGCGATCAAAACCTGCCGGCACGGGGGTGTGGGTGGTAAAGACGTTGCCGGTCCGTACGGCGGCGAAGGCCACACGAAAAGGCGCATGGGTTTCCGCCATAACCGTTCGAACCCTTTCAAGAATGGCCAAGGCCGCATGACCTTCATTGAGGTGACAGACGTCTACCCTGATGCCAAGGGTATTGAGGAGACGCCACCCCCCGATACCCAGGGCCATTTCCTGCTGGAGGCGCATTTCCGGCCCTCCCCCGTAGAGTTCGCTGGTGATGGCCTGATCGGCCGGCCTGTTGACCGGATCGTTGCTGTCCAACAGGTATAGTTTAGCCCGTCCCACCTTGGCCTCCCACGCCCGCAGGCGGAGGATTCGACCCGGAAAAGCCACTGCAATTCGTAGCCATTCCCCTTCTTCATCCCGAACGGGAACGATGGGGAGTTGGCTCGGGTCGTTGTAGGGATAAAATTCGATCTGAGCCCCGCTCGCGTCCAGGGCCTGGCGGAAATAGCCCTGCTGATAGAGAAGGCCGATACCCATAAGCGGTACGCCCAAATCACTTGAGGTCTTGAGGTGATCTCCCGCCAGGATTCCAAGTCCTCCGGAATAAATGGGCAATGCTTCACTCAGGCCGAATTCCATGCTGAAATAGGCAACCATCAGGGGTGATGTGCCATGGGTTTGCGTGAACCAGCCCCTTTCTTCCAGACTCTCTCTGTGGGCTTTCACATGACTCTCCACCAGCTTTCGGAAATCACCATCCTCCGCCAGTTCTTCCAGGTGGGAGGTGGAAACCGATTGCAGGATCAGCCAGGGGTTGCGGGTGATCGCCCAGATTTCAGGATCGATACGTTCCCAGAGCACATCGGCACTATGACTCCAGGACCAGCGCAGATCCGTGGCAAGCTCTGCCAGTCCCTCAAGCCTTTCGGGTATGGGGGATATAAAATTGTAGGGGGAAATCGCCATGGGAAAGTTCCGCCTATTACCGACTGTTCACGGATTTCAAATAGGCCACCAAATCATCCATCTGAGATGACGTGGGGTCGATGGGTGTTCCTTGAAGGGCTTTCTTGATACAGGCGTTTATGATTTGTCTCACCCCTTTGTCATCAGCGCCCTTTGCAGCGTTTTTTCCGTCCGGATGACAGCTGCTGCAGGAAACTCCCGCTTTGCCGTCGGCGAACTGGGGATCATTAAAAAGGGCCTTGCCCTTTTCAGCATTTCCTTCCCCGTAGGCAGCTGCAAAAAACAACAACACTACCATCAGCACTAACACCACCGTAATTGTCCTTTTCATGTCTTTCTCCCTTCAGTTGATTGGAATCCGCCTGAACGATTCTTGTGTGGTCCCTCATGAGACATCACTCACCCCACATCCCTTCACTGTTTCACGATAGAAGAAGTTTCAACGGGAGGCAATGGGGCCAATACGGTATTTTTGCCCGCAATCCCTATTAGACCGCAACGATCGGACGGTAGTCTGTAAAAGGAGCAACGGCCGATTGATATGGCTCTGTGAACGGTTTGCCCTTTTGATCATCTAAGAGCAGGCGCGGAAAACCGCGGGTCTCATGATACAATATCACGGTTCACAAAATGGGGTCTTGAACCCATTGCCGTAAGCGCCACGTTCCTTATAGTAATATTAAAAAACAGTCCGAGAACGAGGACACCTTCATAAGGAATGCTATAAATTGAGGAGAGAACAACCATGAAAAGAAAAGTGTCTATCATTATTTTGGCGACGTTTCTGGCGATTTTCCTGGGAAACATCCTTCCGATGATCACCAATTCATACGGGGGAGAGGTTGACCAGGGGAAAACCCTTTTCGATTCCAAATGCGTGATCTGCCATGGGGCCAACGGAAAAGGGGACGGGCCGGCAGCCGCAGCTTTGAATCCGCCTCCCAGGGATTTTTCCAGTTCCCAGTTCTGGCAGGGAAACATGGATCAGGAAATTGCGGACACCATCCGCAACGGTCTTTCCCCTATGCCGGCCTTTGATTTGAGTGATGGTGAAATCAAGGCCATCATAGACTATATGAAACACACCTTTAAATCCAACTAGGCAGAGCGATTGTAAAGGGTTCGTGATATTGCGCCAAGTTCCACGCCGGAAGGGTTTTTTCACGGAAAGGAGCTAAAACATGTCTATCAGGTGGATTCAAGATGGTCTGTTGGCATCTTTTCTCAGTTTATTCATTTTTTTCCTTTTCCCCTTATCGGCACGGGCAGTTCCCAGTTTTGCCCGCCAGACCGGCATGTCCTGCACCGCCTGCCATACGGTTTTCCCGGAGCTGACCGCTTTCGGAAGGACTTTCAAACTGGGGGCCTACACGTTCAGCACCCGGAGTGCGTCCCAACCGTATCTGCCTCCTGTGGCAGCCATGTTTCAGGCTTCGGCAACGGCTCTCGACGAGAACGACGGCATCCTGAAAAACGGCGTTGCCCCATTCGATAATTCGGAAGACTCGGCGGTGGACCGTTATAATTTTCCGCAGCAGGCCTCCGCATTCTACGGCGGACGGATCATCGACGGTCTGGGGGCACTTGCCCAGGTCACCTATGACGGAACCGCCAACGACATTGCACTGGATAATACGGATATCCGGTGGTCAAGAACGGATCTTGTGGGCGGAAAAAATCTGGTATGGGGCGCTGCCATCGACAACAATCCCCTGGTGGGAGACCTCTGGAATACCACACCCGCATGGGGATTTCCCTATGCCGCTTCGGCCGTTGCCCCCACGCCTGCAGCGAGCACCCTCATTGACGGCGGTCTGGCCCAGCAAGTGGGGGGTGCAGGCGCCTACGCCCTGTGGAACAATCTCATCTATGCCGCTTTCAGGGTCTATTCAACGACCAATGAGGGCATTGCCAGACCCTTGGGAGCCGGCACCGATCCCGACACCATAACGGACGGAGCCGTCCCCTGTTGGCGTTTGGCACTGCAGCATCAATGGAATAAACATTATGTGGAAATCGGCACCTACGGGATTCATGCGGATGTCTACCCGGAGAGCGAGGACAGCGGACCCACAAACAGTCTCACGGATTATGCCTTTGATCTTCAGTACCAGTATATCTCCAACCCACATCTCATCACCTTTGAAACCACCTGGATCCATGAAAATCAGGATTGGGACGCGGATTACCCTTCCGGCATGACCTCCAATTCATCGGATTCGCTCAATACTTACAAGGCGAATGCCAATTACTACTACCGCAGCCATTACGGAACCTTCGGCGGAACGCTGGGATATTTTTCAACCACCGGAGACAGTGACCCGTTGCTCTATCCCCCGGATCCCGTCGATGGAAGCCGCACCGGAAGTCCCGACAGCAAGGGATTTATTTTCGAAGCCGATTACGTGCTCATGAAAAAGTACAAATTTTCGCTTCAGTATACCGCCTATACCCAATTTAACGGGGCAAGTTCCAACTATGACGGATTCGGCAGGGACGCGTCGGACAACACCACCCTCTATTTCGTGGCATGGCTCATGTTTTAGTGCGCCGGCCTGCCGGGTTTTTGAGACCGCGCCCTCACTAAAACCGCCCGATCGAGCGGTTGTGAAAGGAAAAAAGACCCATGATCAATGATTTCTACGACATTTTAAATACCCTGGGCTACCATCACCCCTTTCATCCCACCGAGGTGCACATGCCCATCGGTTTGGTGGTCGGTGCGCTCATATTGGCTCTCGTCGCCCTGATTTTTCGCCGGGACAGGCTTTTGCTGACGCCCCGCTACTTGATCATTCTAGCGTTTTTATGGGTTTTCCCCACCATGCTGCTGGGGATCATGGATTGGCAGCATTTTTACGGGGGTGCCTTTATTCTGCCCTTTAAGGTGAAACTCATCACGGCCCCCATTCTGACGGTGTTGCTGGGTCTGGCGGTCTTTCTGGGGCGTAGATACGGATCCACTTCCATGAAAGTCCTGCCGGTCTATTTTCTTTGTTTCTGCGCTGTGGTGGTTTTGGGATATTTCGGCGGACAACTGACCTATTCGGGTCGGACCATCAGCGGCCCGGAAAAATATATGACGGGGCAAAAAATCTTTTCGGCCTACTGCACAACGTGTCATCCGGGCGGCGGGAACACCCTGGCGCCGGACAAGCCGCTTCTCCACTCACCGCTGCTTAAGAATCAGGAATTCTTTAACATGTGGATTCGTCATCCCGCATCACCCATGCCGGCATTTCCACCCGAAAAGATTTCCGATGCCCAGGCCAGGGACTTGTATGATTATATCAGCCATGTCATAATGGGGAAATAAAGCGGAAGCCCATTCCCTTTTCGCATACAATTATGGAAGACATTCATCCGCAATTGTGATAAAAATTTGGAATAATGGCTCTCATCCGGATACAGTCGAAAGAACCGATGACGGATTCATCCTCACATAGACAGGTCGGCGAATTATCACGGCTGGAGCTGTTTCTGGCCCTCTCCCGAACACCCCATGCATTGCTGGATATGACGACCCCCTGCCTGGCGGCGTTGCTGTGGCTGGGGGCGTTTCCCCCCCTTAAAGTGGTGCTGGTGGGCCTTTTGACCGTTTTCGCCGGATACAGCGCTGTTTACGCGTTAAACGACCTCATTGATTACCGTTCCGATAAAAAGAAGATGGACGAAGGTCTGTTCCAGGATACGGACGATTATCTGGACGGCGCCATGGTACGGCACCCGGTGGCCCAGGGTTTGCTGAAGTTTCGTGAAGGACTGGGTTGGACTTTGGGATGGTCGCTGGTAGCGGTGGTGGGCGCGTTTATTCTGAACCCGGCATGCGTTATGATTTTCATCGGTGGCTGTCTTCTGGAAGCAGTCTATTGCCTCATGTGGCGACTCAGCTGGACACGGACCATCGTCAGCGGCGGCGTCAAGACCTCGGGTGCCATCGCCGCCGTGTACGCGGTGGACCCCGAACCTTCCTTCGGCCTTCTGCTGATCCTCTTTTTGTGGCTTTTTTTCTGGGAGATCGGTGGACAGAACATTCCCAACGATTGGGAGGATCTGGAGAGAGACAAACATTTTCGGGCCAAGACGGTTCCCGTTCGGTTCGGGCCGGAAATATCGTCCCTGCTGGTCATGGGCTGTCTCGTCACAGCACTGATCATGAATGCCGTCCTTTTGTGGACGGCACCCTTCCCCGGTCAATGGCCGTCTGTCATGACCATTTTGATGGTCGGCATCTATCTGCTCATACTTCCCGCCTACCAGCTCTATCAGTCAAAGGACCGCCCAAAAGCCATCAATCTTTTCAACAAAGCCAGCTATTACCCGCCTGCATTGTTTCTGGTGGTGGCCATCCGCTATCTTCTGTAGTACCCCGCATCTTCGATCACTCCTATCCCGCCGACCGGCGACGCCCTCCGCCTTACTTCCCCTACCGGGAGAAAAACGCCTCATAACATCCGAATACAGCATGCGGACTCCAGAAATGGGTGATTCACTCCATTTACGAAAGGTGGGAACCATATCATGATAGGCTATTTTTGAAACCCTTAATCAATCGCTCCCCGTGGAGGCTTCCTTTCATGAGTGACGGTAAAAATCCCACCGAAAACCCAGACCAAGAGAAAGGCCCCCGCAGGCGGAAAAAATGGGTGTTTTACGCGTTGATCGGCCTTCTCGCGGTCGGGTTGGGAATCGGGGGCTACTGGCGATTTTTCTTGAAGGGACGCGTGTCAACGGATGACGCCTATGTGGTTGTGGATATCGCCAGCGTCAGCAGCCGCATCAACGGTACTGTCAGCGAGGTACTGGTGGAGAATGACCAGTTCGTGAAGGAGGGGCGAGTGCTCGTAGAACTGGATGCGCGGGACTACCGGGTTGCCGTGGATAAGGCCCAAGGCGCCCTGGCGCAGATAGAAGCGGATGTCCAATCCGCTACCATGGATGTACAGCTCGTGGACAGCAAAACCAAGGACCATGTGCTGGCCGCGGAAGCGGCTCTCAAAGGGGCAAAATATCAGGTGGAGGTTGAGAAAAACCGCCTGAATCGACTTCAAAAAGAACTTCAATCGGCAAAGGCAGACCTGGACTATGCCCAAAAAGAGCTGAAACGGTATGAGACGCTTTACGAACACCGGTCGGTTTCAGAAGAACAACGGGACCGGGTTTTAAAACGCTTGGATGACGCAAAATCGGCCCTGGGGGCATTGAAAGACCGGATCCGGGGAAGCAAGGCATCTATTGCGTCCGCTCATGAACAGGTCGGTCAAAGTGAAGCGCGGCTGAAAATTGCCGAAAGCAACCGCAAAAAGGTGGACATTCAAGTTCAACGACTGAAGTCGCTCAAGGCCCGGCGCGATCAGGCCCGTGCGGCGCTTAAGCAGGCACGGTTGAACCTTTCCTACTGTACCATTCGGGCCCCCCTGTCGGGCTCCGTGGCACAAAGGGATGTGCAGGTGGGAAATCGCATCCTGCCGGGAGAGCCCGTCATGGCCATTGTTCCGTTACAAGCGGCCTACGTGGAGGCCAATTTCAAGGAGACCCAACTCAAAAATGTGCGCGCCGGCCAACCGGCGACCGTCAAGGCCGACATTTATCCGTCCCATACCTACCACGGCAGGGTGGCCGGCATCGCAGCGGGAACGGGCGCAGCATTCTCACTTCTTCCGCCGGAAAACGCCACCGGTAACTGGGTCAAGGTGGTGCGGCGGGTTCCGGTAAGAATTCTGCTCAACAAACCGCCGCCATCCCGCTATCCTTTGAGGATGGGGTTGTCGCTGGAAGTCACTATCGAAACGGATGGCGGTAATAGCGATACTTCCAAGAATTGAATAAACCCGTGAAGTTTACCCGAGGGCGATGCTCTCACGGGGAGACGTCACCCAACAGAAAGACATGACTCAGCAAAACGCATCATGGAGCGAAATTGATGACCAGTAGATGGGTCGTGGCGATCACGGTCATGTTGCCCACCTTCATGGAAATCATGGATACCAGCGTGGTCAACGTGTCGCTCCCCCATATTCAGGGCAGCTTGAATGCGGGGTTGGATGAGGTGACCTGGGTCCTCACCTCTTACCTGGTCAGTAACGCCGTCATCATTCCCATCAGCGGCTGGCTGTCCGGCCTTTTCGGCAGAAAGCGTTACCTGTTGTTCTCCGTCTGCCTCTTCGTGGGCAGCTCCATCCTCTGCGGCGCCGCCACATCGCTCAATGTTCTCATCATCGCCCGGAGCTTGCAGGGAATCGGGGGCGGCGGTCTTCAACCGCTGTCGCAGGCCATTTTGCTGGAATCCTTTCCACAGGAGGAACATGGGGTTGCCATGGCTTTTTTCGGCATGGGCGTGGTGATGGCCCCCATTCTGGGGCCGGTCGTGGGCGGCTGGATCACGGATCACTGGAACTGGCGATGGATTTTCTACATCAATTTTCCCATGGGCATACTGGCCGTGATCCTGATCACCTTCTTGATTCAGGATCCTCCCTATATCCGCCAGAAACGCCGGCACCGCATAGACCGTTGGGGATTGTTGTTTCTGACGGTGGGCCTGGGGAGTCTGCAGATCGTGCTGGACAAAGGTCAACGGGACGATTGGTTTCAATCACACTTCATCGTGGTCATGACCATTGTCGCTGCCACCTCTCTTATGGCCTTTATTCTGGTGGAATTCAGGACCCGAAACCCCGTGGTGAATCTGCGGGTGTTCCGTCATCGCAGTTTTACCGCGGGATGCGTCATCATGTTCAGCGGATTTCTGGGCCTGTTCGGAACGCTCATCCTTCTGCCGTTATATACCCAAAATCTGATGGGCTATACCGCCACACTCGCCGGTTTTGTGCTGGGCCCGGGAGGATTTGCGGCCTTTCTGATCATGCCCCTGGCGGGAATCCTCATGAAAAAGGGGGTCAGCCCCAGAATTCTCCTGGCCATCGGCCTTTCCCTGATGGCCTGGGCCATGTGGCTCATGTCCGGGTTCAATCTGAAGGCCGGCTTTATGGTCATCTCCATACCCCGGGTGGTACTGGGTTTCGGGCTGGGGCTCTTCTTTGTCCCGCTTTCCGCCGCGACCTTTGTAAATATCGAAAAGGAAGAGATGGGAAATGCCTCCGGCGTTTTCAACCTGTTAAGGAATCTGGGGGGCAGTTTCGGTGTTGCAGTAAGCGCCACGCTTCTGGCCCGCAGAACACAGGTCCATCAAACCTTTCTGGCGGAGCACGCGACCCCTTTCGGCCGCGCTTTCAAGGAGCATACCCACCAGTTGAATGGTTGGCTCGGAACCCATGATACACCCCTCACCTTCGAAAGGGGCCCTTTGGCTATCATTTACCAGGAGGTTCAACGGCAGGCCACCATGCTGGCTTTTAACGATTGCTTCTGGATTCTGGCATGGTTCGTCGCTCTGCTGCTGCCGCTAACCCTGATTTTCCGCAAACCCGAAGGCAAGATCGACACCGATGCGGTTCTCTGACGGCCCGGACTTCATGAAAGGGGAAAAGGCTCCGCTGTTCATCAGCTGAAAACAGCAGATAGGCACCGTCCGGGACACTTTTTAAACCCGGTTTCAAACTTACCTTAACCGGATTTGGCGCGCTGGTATTGTTTCGGCCAGGGAACGTCCACCCTCAGGCTTTGGGCAGCCTGCAAAGGCCAATAGGGGTTACGCAACATTTCACGGGCCAGCAGAACCACATCCGCCTGGCCCGTGGCGGTTATCTGTTCCGCCTGGATCGGGGAGGTAATAAGACCCACGGCGCCGGTGGCGATACCCACTTCTTTTCGGATGGATGCCGCAAAGGGCACCTGAAAACCGGGGCCCGCGGGGATGACCGCATCGGGTACCATGGCACCACTGGAACAGTCGATGAGATCGACCCCCTCCTGTTTGAGCATCCGACAGAATTGGATGGACTGGTCGAGATCCCAACCTCCTTCCACCCAGTCGGTACAGGAAATGCGAACAAAGAGAGGAAGGTGCGCCGGCCAGACCGCCCGGACGGCATTCGCCACCTTCAAGGGAAATCTCGTCCGGTTTTCCAGGGACCCACCGAACCTGTCCTGGCGGTGGTTCGAAATGGGTGACAGAAACTCATGCAACAGGTACCCGTGCGCCATGTGAAGCTCCAGTACCTCAAACCCGGCGCTGAGGCTTCTCCTTGCGGCATCCACGAACCGGGAGACCAGCCGCTCTATTTGATGGGGTTCCAATGCCGACGGCATGGGGGATGCGGGACCGAAAGGGATGGCACTGGGCGACACGGGCCCCCATCCGCCATCCGCCTCGCCCAAGGGCTTGTCCCCGCGCCAGGGAACATCGGTGGACCCCTTGCGCCCGGCATGGGCCAATTGAATGGCGGGGACGGCGCCCTGCTCTTTGATAAAAGCCGTAATTCTCTCAAAGGCCTGACTGTGGGCATCGGACCAGATGCCGCTGTCCCGGGGCGAAATGCGTCCTTCCGGCGACACCGCCGTGGCTTCCACCATCACCAGGGCGGCGCCACCCACCGCCCGGGTTCCCAGATGTACCAGATGCCAATCTCCGGGAAGGCCGTCCTCGCTGGAATATTGGCACATGGGAGAAACGAAGATGCGGTTTTTAAAGATCTTTTCCCGTATTTTGAGACTCGAAAATAGCGTTTTCATTTCAGGTCACTCCAAATTGATGTTTTGTTCAATTTTCTTCTTGCCCATTTTTTTCATCAGAAGATAATCCTTACATCTCCCAATTGTTCCATGGAAAAATTATGTTTGTCTTCCGGCGCCCCGATGAACATGCTGTTTTTCATGACACCATATTCCTTTGAAAGCGCATCCACCATCTCAGGGCCGAATCTCCCTTGCCTGGCAACAAAATACACCTTAAGGGACGGAAAAACATTTTTGAGGGGAATCAGCGCTTCCCGAATGGCCTTTTCTTCATTGTTTTCCGACCGGTCGTAGAGATGAACCAGGACAACAATGCGGCTGCTTTCGTTCTTAAGAATGTAATGGAAGGCTTCTTTCAGACGGTCCAATCGGCCCCCCCGGGTAAAGAGAATAACGCGCTGATTGGTAATTTCCGTGATCTTGTCAATGACCGACGTTCGGAACCGGAGAATCTTTGTCATAAGTGCGTTGGCGAAATTGAGAATCACCTTCATGATGGGAATGCGAAGGTACATAATGATAACAATGAGAACCGTTGGGATAAAATACTCCAGGAAGAAAATGACATTGTGATAGTCAATGATCATGTTTCCCAGGATGCCGAGGCTCGTAGCCCCCATTGCGGCAATCACCGTCAACCATCCGGCCCTGTAGGTGCGTTTCAGCTCCTTTCTCTTTATTTTCAGTAAAATATTACCAAAGGCAAAAAGCGTCATGACCCCCAGAAAAGAGAGGGTGTAGACCCCTGCCAGGTTCAGCAGGCGCCCGCCGGTGACCAGGAGAATGGAAGAACAGAGGAGAAAGAAGACAATGATAATGCGATGATGGGTTCCCAGTCGATTCGACCGCAACAGAAAACGGGGAACCCCCTGATCCAGGGCCATTCGTCGAACAAGCCCCGTCACCCCCACAAAACTCGTTAGAACGGCACCCGACAGCACCGCCGCCGCATCCACAATCACCATATCGGCCAGAAATTCGCCTCCCGTGTTTCCGGCCACATGGGCAAGCAGATAGCCTTGGTGGCTGATAATATCCTCCAGGGGAAGCAGACAGAGAGAAAGAATTGACGTCAAAGGGTTAAAGATAACCACGGCGATGAGCATATTCCGCAGGGTTTTGCGAAATACGCCGGGCTGCTGTTCTTCCACAAAGTTGGCGGAACTTTCGAACCCGCTGACCCCTAAAAGTGCCGCTGAAAACCCCAAAAAGACAGCCATCAGCAGTGCGTTTCCGTGAGGCATGGTCATAAGATTGGCCTTGGCGACGCTAAGGTGACCCGGCAGATGGGCAAAGCCGACCAGGCAGAAAGTGACCAGAGTGGCCATGTGAAAAATGAAAATCAAAAGCGCGACGACGGCGGATTCCGTGATGCCGATAATGTTCAATACGGCGAAGAGGGCGAGAATTCCGATGGTGGTGGGGATAATGGGAAAAATGGGAACTAGGTGATGGAAATACTCCACGGCTGTTTTGGCGGAGATGACCGCCGTTGCGATGTACGAGAGGATGGTCATGCAGGCGGCCATGGAGGCCGTCAATTTGGAGGTGGAATTTAACAGGCAGTTGTAGGCCCCCCCGTTTAACGGAAGGGCTTCCACCACCTCGGTATAGACCTTTTTATAGAGATAGAGCACTCCCCCCACGAGCAGCAGCACGATGGGAGCCAGAACACCGGCATACACCGAGGCAATGGCCGCCACGTAAAGGCATGATGAGGTGATATCATTTCCGCAGATGGCCGTTGCGAGCCATTGGCCGAGACGCCTCTTCCGGGAACTTGTTCCGCGGATCAGTTCCGATGGAAGGACGGTAGGAGCTTGGGGTCTTTTGTTTCTCATCAGTTAGTTGATTTTGTGTTCACCATAGGCAGGGCAAAAGCTCGGCGGTATCGCCGAAAACCTAGACTACTACTGCTGCATCTCCACGGATTTTAAGTAGGCCACCAGGTCGTCCATCTGGGATGACTGGGGATCGACGGGTTTACCTTTGAGCGCCTTTTCGATGCAGGCGTTGATGATCTCTCTCACGCCTTTGCCATCCGCCCCCTTTGCAGCGTTTTCGCCGTTGGGATGACAGCTATTGCAGGAAACGCCGGCTTTTCCGCCCGCAAACTGAGGATCATTGAAAAGCGCCTTTCCCTTTTCGGAGTTTCCTCCTCCGTAGGCAAGTGCAAAAAAAAGCGGCACCGCCAAAAAACCAAGCAATATCGTAATGGTTCTTTTCATTTCTTTTCCCTCCCGATGGTTGCGTTATTTTGCGGTCGTCGCTTTTTCGCCACTCCCGCCGTTCTTCTGATGTCATCATAAAAAAGAGCATTACCAGAAGGCAATGGGGCCGATACGGTATCTTTGCCCACAATCCCCTTAGACCGCAGCAATCGGACGGTAGGCGACAAAAAGCCAAACGGACCATTGGAATAGCAAAGCACAATAAGAGGTCTTGGGGGATTGTGGGCGGTTGCCTTCCCAACCCGGCATTCGCGTTGCGGTTCGGTGCGCCGAAAAAATTACGGAATGTCCCAGTTTGCAGTTTTGACACAATACTTTCCATATACGGTCACCGCTCTGCTTTACCCGTCACTTTAAAAAACATGGCCTTGTGATTCGAGAGGGTGTTTGACTGGATTCGCTGTTGCAGTTTTTGCATGTTCACCTCTCTGGTTCTACCAATCCCGTGAGATGTGGACTGCAATTGCGTCGATGAAAGCTTCAAAACAAAGACCAATGCTGCAGCCAGCAGAAAAACCAGGTAAACGATGTTGTTGAGGGTGCGGCCCCGGGGTATTGCCCTCATTTCGGGTCCTCCCTCAGTTCGCGGATACAGCGATTGCACTGCAGACAGTCGTTGTCCCAGTGGTTTTTGACGCCCAGATCACAGCGCCCGAATTTACGGGCGGGACGCAGGCCAAACAGGCCTGACAGTCCGCCCAGAGCGGACAGGAACGCGCCTACCGGGCATAGATTGCGGCAATAGAACCTGAAATTAAACAAGGCGCCAAAGCTGATCACGATACAAAGCCCCATGGCCGCACCAAAAAGATGCCCGGAAAAGAAGGTGGAAAGCGGGTCGATGGCGCCGGCCTGTGTGGGATTGGGCCCGTAAAGGGAGAGGATCACGAACAGGAGCATCACATAACGGGTCCCCCGCATGATCTTTTCCACACGTGGAGACGGATTGTGCAGTAGGTGCAAACGGGCCCCGAGCCGCGATAAAAGCTCCTGGAGCGCTCCAAAAGGGCAGAGGTGTGCGCACCACAGGGACCCCAGCAAAGGGGTGGTGACCAGCACGAATGCGGTCAGGATAAAGGCATGCAGGTTTGAGAGCGGCGGGAACCGGAACCTTGCCAAATGCTGCAACCAGGGGATGGACAGGGATACATTCATCAGGAACCCGCCGACCCAGACGACCAGTCCTAAAAAGAGCAGCCGAATCCATGGACCGGAGAAATAGTGGACCGAAAGGCCCAGGATAATCAAAGCCAGGACATACCAGGTCTCCGGGTCAAAATTGAGCTTTTGCTGTTTTACGGCATTTTTTCGCGCATGGTGGAGCAGGGTGGTGGCCACGGCCCGGTCCACTGCGTTGATGATCTCGGTCGCGGCCCGGCTGGAGATCGTTGCGCCGGTAATGGCATCGATGCCGTCGGGCCGGTCCAGCATGAAGTCCAGGTCAATGGATCGACCCTCGAACTGCTTCAGGAAACGGGGGAAATTTGCCACGTAGGCCGGCGTTTCCGAGGACTGGATCACACGGATCTTTCGGATTATCCCCTGCTTGTCGATGGATAAGAGCAGGTTGATCGGGCCTGCAAAACCCTTTATGTCGGGTGCTATTGCCGCGCTGAGGGTGATGATGACGCCCCCTGGGCTGTTCTTTACGCCGTCTAACGCGTAGTGGATGAAGGGTTTTTCTTTTTCTCGGGCCGTTCTAAAAGTCTCGTAGTTGCGCAATTCTTCGATCGGCAGGGATGTCCTTAATTTTTCGGCAGGCTTCAAATAAGGCAGGGCAAAAAGCACCGAAAGGACCAGTCCGAAGACCACCAGGGCAGTACTTTTTAAGGGATGGGTCTGGTGTGAGAGGTAGCCTCGCATCCGATGGAATTGCCGGGGGATATGGAGCCGATCCAGGGCCAGGGACAGCCCGGCAAGGAGGACCAGCGCACCGGCTGCCATGCCCGTCCCCCTTAGCCCTAGACAGGGCAGGATGAGCACGCCGAATACCAGTGCACCCAACGCGGCGCCAAAGTGATCCCACGTTTCCAGTCCGGCCGCGGTCTGTCGGGAAAAGGAATGGGAAACCACGGGCCAGAACCCGCCTACAACAGCACCCGTGAGGCCGAAGAGGGCAAAAAATTCCGTCCTGGCAAAACCGGAAAACCGGTGTGGCATCAAAAGGGCGGTCACTCCCACCACAAGACCCGCTACCATGCTGTAAGCGACCTGGCTTCTCAGCACGGCCGTGGATGCCAGCTTTTCCATGGCAATTGCCCCAAGGACCAACCCGAGCATAAACGCGCCGCCGGCCGTGCCCACATCCCTGAACAAAGTGCCTGCAATTGCCTGGAAACCGGCGAACAGCAATATCACCATGCCCATGCCCGCAGCACCCACGGCACCCACCGCGAAGTTCACGCCATAGGGCCTGGACCCGCCCGCCCTGAACCGGCCAAGGAATAACATAAAGACCAGCACCCCAAGTACCACCAGCAAGACGGGCATCGTGCGCTGACGGAAATGATCGAGTATGCGCACCGATGTCCAGTCGCCCCCGGCCTTTAACAGGGTCAATAGTTTCAGATAGAAGGCCATGGGGCGATTATCCGTATTCAGTATGGGTGCTGCCTGCTGGTACTGTTGTTTCAGGAATGTCTGGCGTTCCGGTTTCAACAGGGCATAAAACGCTTTTGGGGGAAAGCCCGCGCCGGTTCCGGCCCTTTCCTCAAACCGATTGATCACTTCCGCGGGGGCCATGGACATGGGCTGTTCACCCGCCACGAACAGCCCGCCCGCTCCCGGGACGATGCCGGTGTTGCTAAAAACCGTGCGCAGGCTGGAAAGGATCGCCTTTCCGTATTCTTTGAACTGTTGACCCACGAAGTTCTCCGGTATCCTTGCAGGCACGGCCAGGATACCGTTTTTGCGCAATACCCGTTTAACGAGTTGGAATGCCTGGACGGAGTACAGGCGGTTTGCAGCCAGCAGCGAGGGCTCGCCGCCGGCAACCAGCACGGCATCGAATCGTTCGCGGGTTTGGGCCAGGAATACCCGCGGGTCCTGGGCCACAAAACGCAGTTTGGGTCCAAATGGGCCGAAAAAATCTGCGATGGCCCGGTAGGCAGTGCGGTCGGGGAATACGACGGTCAGCCGGGTGTCATTGTACATGGTGATCGGTGCCAGGCGCAGGCCCTCCATGCCGAGAGCCAGAAAATCGCGGCCCTTTGTCTGGGCCAGAAGGCATGCGCCGATCCCCTGATCCTCGGTGGTGAAAGGCCACGTCAGCACGATGTTGCCGTCGGAGAGCACGGTCTTTTGGTTGCCGCTGCGGGCCAGGGTCAGCACCCTGTAGGGAGTCTCCAGCCTCGACACGAAGGAAAGCCCCTTAGTGCCCGCACTGAGCTGTGCCCTGGCCAGATAGGTATCCAAACGTCCACCTGCGAACAACAGGCTGAGGCCGGCAATGAAAAACAGGCCTGAAAACGTCAAAAAAAACCTTTTATGAGCATAAAAACGGCCAATAACGGCAAAAATTACCGCAATAAGGGCAAGAATTCCAATCTGCGTGAACAAGTTGATGGAAAGGGAAAGCATCAGTGTGACCGTCGCGCCGCCTGTCACGGCACCCAGGCCCTCCACCCAGTAGGCCCGTACTGCCGAGCCACGCTGGTCCCCCTCTTGATGGGCCGCGGCCGCGGGGAACAGCAGGCCGGTCATTGTTGATGTCAGCAAGGTGGTCATGAGGGCCGCAATCAGCAGGGACAGGGGCGGGACGGGTTCGTACGCGGCCACGCCCATAAATTCACGGGCCATGCGCAGAAGGGGAACTTCCAGCAGAACGGTGAATGGCCAGGCTGCAAGCAGCCACCCGATATTTTTTGTGGTGAGTTTCCGAATGTTGTTGGATGCTGCAAACAGCATGGCGCCCAGGCCGATCCACAAAAACCAGCAGGCCATCAAAAAACCGATGGACAACTCGGAACCACCGAAGAGGACAAGGTATTCCCTCAGCAGCAGGGTCTGGGCCTGTATGCTGACAAACCCCACCAGGAATGGGGCTAAGGCCCTCTTCATTTCAACAGCCCCATCTCCTCTTCAGAAAACACCTGGGCCTGGAAGGTGAAAAAACGCATGTCCGGTGATTTCCAGGCGGACATGGGCAGACCGGCCTTGATACAGAGGTGGTCAAGGGTCTGTGCAATATCCCAGCCCTGTTCCGGCGCCACCTGGGGCAGGTAAACCCCACTGTGTCCTGTCTGGCGGATGATCACGCCGTCGCGGCCGATTTTCACATCTTTATAGGATGCCACCTCCTTCGGCACCGTGAGTACCGATATTTCAATGGTGATTTTGCTTTCTTCAGCGGACCGTACCGGCCTGAATCTCGGGTCGTGTGCCGCCGCGTTCACCGTGTTGCGCACCACCCCCTCGGCCAGGGGCCAGGTGGGATAAATACTGCCGATGCAGCCCCTCAGGCGTTTTTCTTCGTTCAGGGTCACGAACACCCCGTGTTTGTCGAAGACCGCCTTGGCCTTTGCCAGCCCGAATTTCGGGGATTTGGGATCCGGCAAAGGCTTTCCTGCAAGGTGATCCCGGAGGGTCTGCCTGGCCAGTTTCAGCAAACCGATCTCATCGTTTTTATTAATGAATTTTGTCTGTTGGATCATAGCGTCTTTCGTGTCTTGAAAAAAGGCAATGGAAAAATAGGACACGGAATTCTCGTAATTGTCGGTGATCCTGCCCGATGTATCGAAGTGAAGGGGCACAACCGTCGTGTCCTGCGGCAGCATCGCCAGCAATACACTGATCGGAAAGAATCCACAGATCGTGTCGCCCGTGGTCTGCCGGTGTTCCATGAAGGCACTCATATCCAGTCTTTTGATCGTGCTCAGGGCCTGGTCCGCCAGTTTCTTCAGGTTTTCAGGTCTGTTGTCCGTAAAAGGTGCATAACCGTAATTGGGCCCGTAGTGGGTAAAATCGGAACTGATCACAAACAGCACATCTGGCCGGTTCAGCAAAGGGCGCAGCAGTTTTGCGGCCTTTTGGATGTCTTCCATGTTCAGGCTGCCGGCCACGATGGGCAGGATTTGGAATTTCTTCAGTGCGAACTGCAGCATGGGGACCTGCATTTCCACCGAGTGCTCCCTGGCAAAGGCCTGGTCGAACACCTTAAAAGGCGGCTCTTTTTCCAGTTCTTCCACGATGTTGGTTGCCACACCCACTGTGCCCAACGGCGTCCTGAAGCCGTCCCAGTCGGGCAGGGCCAGGCCATGGAAGGATTCGTAGTGTGAGGGTCCGATGATGACCACGAGCTTCACGTTTTGACCCCGCTGCTTCAACAGCTTGTACCCGAATGCGGCGGTCGGCCCTGAATAGGGGTAGCCGGCGTGGGGCGAGATCAGGGCGAGCAGCCTCCCCTTTGCGGTGGTTTCGGGCCGGGCCTGATCGAAAAATTTTGTCAGCAGCCTCTCCAGCCCCTTTTTGTCACCGGGGTACCAGGTGCCGGCATGTGTGGCGTTAAATACGTATCTCAGTGCCTTCGTTTGCCCCGGCTTTTCCGAGACTTGTGCAGCCTCTTGGTTTTTTGTCGATTTTCCCTCATTTTCCTCCGACCCGGCCGGGGAGTGGCATGCAAAAAGCATGGTTGAAACGACCATCAAGGCAATCCATCGGTATTTTTTCATTGCGGTCCCTCCATTATCCGGCATAGGGATTCGTGCCATAGAGGTCCGGGTCCGTCAAAGGGCGCAAGCGCCTGTAGCCCCGAATCTTCTTCTTGCGTGCAAACGGCTCTTGCAGCAGTCCCGTCGGGATCATACCCAATGCCGCGAAAGCAACGCATCTTTTCAGAAAATCGCGGCGGTTCAGTTGAACCGGCCCGCTATGGGTGTTGCGCAATACTCGCATTTTCCATGCCTCACGTGGTTTTCTTTCAGGTGGTACCCCACCCTTTTTATAACAGCCCTGCCGCAATGCGGGCAATAGGTGTTTTCCGCTTCGCTGCCCGGGACATTGCCGATGTACACATAGTGGAGCCCGGCTTCCATGGCCATATTTCTGGCCCTTTCCAGGGTTTCAACAGGTGTGGGCGGGATGTTTTTCATCCTGTACTGCGGATAAAAGCGCAAAAAATGCAGCGGCGTATCGACCCCCAGGTTCTTTGCGACCCATTGGGACAGGCCTTTCAGGTTACGGGTGGAATCGTTCATGCCCGGCACCACCAGGTTGCTGACCTCCAGCCATGCCCCCTGACTACGCGCGATGACCAGGCCGTTCAGCACCGGCGCCAGCCCTGCGCCGCAGACTTCGCGGTAAAACGCATCATCAAAGGCCTTGACATCGACCGTTGCGGCATCCACCACCCTGTATAACTTTCGCAATGGGTCAGGGTTCGCATAGCCCGCTGAAACAATAGCGGTCTTTATGCCCGCATCCAGGCCCGCCTTTGCCGTGTCATAGGTGTATTCATAGTAAACCAGCGGCTCTGTGTAGGTTGCGGCGATCAGGGAGATTCCCTTCTTGCGCGTTACATCCACCAACTCTTGTGGCGGTGCAAAGAATGCGTCTGTTTCCTCCGGGTTGGCCTGACTGATCTCCCAGTTCTGGCAGCCCTGGCAGTGAAGGTTGCACCCGGCCGTGGCAAAGGAGAGTATCGGCTGCCCAGGGTGGTAATGAAAAAAGGGCTTTTTTTCCACCGGATCCACGTGTGCAGTTACCGGAAATCCGTAGGTCACCGCACGCAATTGCCCGTCCATATTTACCCTGATACGGCATTCACCGCTTTCACCGGGCGCGATTTCACATGCCTTTGGACAGAGCTCACATGTTACCTTAGTCTGCATTATCCGGGTCACCCAAAAAAATTTCGTTAACGCCTACGCATAAAAAATCCAACCCGTAACCAACCTGTGCGTTCCCCTTTTCAGGCAGATCATCCCATGATATTGGGTCTTGAAAAAAGGGCTGCGACTTTTGCGATCATCCCATCTTTTTCACCTGTTCCAGAATCTCAATCAGTTTATCCGAGGGGATGTACCCGGGGATACTGCCGATGCTTGTACCATCTTCCGATATGAAGGTGACATTTGGCAAGGCGCGGATGTCATACCTGAGGGCGATCTCTTGCTCCTCTTCGGAGTGAACCTTCACTGGAATGAAGTCTCTGTTCAATATGGAAATGACCGACACATCTTGATATGTCGATCTCTCCATCATTTGGCAGAAACCGCACCAGTCGGCATAGAAGTCAATAAAGACCTTCTTACCCAATTTTTTCCCTAACGCCATGCCTTCTTCATATGAATGCCACTTTATTTCACTTCCAGCCGCCATACTGCACGATGCCCACGTAATGACGCCCAAAAAAATCAGTGTTGCCACGGCCGCTCTTTTTGATTTCATGCACATTTCTCCTTTTTTTTGAACTTGAAACTCATTCATTCGACCGTAACGATCAATCCTTTCCAAAACCTTTCCTCCCCATTACGGTTCTGTAATCCTTCCATAAGGAGTGGGGGGATGATAGCCTAAGCCTCGCTTATCATGTGAAATCAAATTCGTCGATACTTTTGATAAATGGAAGTGAGGACGGATTTGCACATCCATTTCGTGGTCGTCGGCCGTAGCCGGCAGTCCCATCCTTCTTGACCAAGTACCCCAGTAGGGGACGCCCTTAAGTTTTTAACTTTAACGGGATGTTAATAAGTTAAGGGCGTCCCCCTGACACATCAGTTAGTTGATTTTGCGTTCACCATAGGCAGGGCAAAAGCCCGGCGATATCGCCGAAAAACCGAGCAATATCGTAATGGTTCTTTTCATTTCTTTTCCCTCCTGCTGTCTGTTACACCCATTTCCTCAAATCGTGTTGCCGGGTCCTGCCGGAAAAACAAGGCCAGTTGCTCGTAGAGCCGGGGATGCCGCTGTTTCAATTGGACCGGATTTTCAAAAAAGGCCTCGGTAACCACCGCGAAAAATTCGGCCGGGTTGGTGGCGCCGTAGGCATCCAGGTCTGTGTTATGATGATGATCCAACTCGCTGATGAGATGCGCATATTCATTGCCTAATACCCGGGCCCAGGCAATATACATGGATCGACGCGGCAGTAGCGGCGCCCCTTCGTTTGCACCGGATTCACTGTCCAGTTGATGGGCAAATTCATGGAAGACCACATTGTGGCCGTCTAGGTGGTCATGGGCCGTGCGCCGGACATCATCCCAGGAAAGGACGACTGGGCCCCGGTACCAGGACTCTCCCAGACGCCCTTCCAACCCTTCGGCCACCACGCCTTCGGACAGTTTCCGGATCCCGGGAGAGAAATATTGATGTGGATACACCAGGATGGAATTTAAGGTGGGGTAATAGTCCGTCTCGCGATGCAGCAGCAGGATGCACGCCTGGGCGGCGATGACCACCCGTATCTCGTCGTTTATCTCCAGGCCGTCACAGCCCTCAAACGCCTTTTCATCCAGGAACACCTGGATGTGCCCCCGCAACTCAGCCTGATCTTCCGGTGTCAACAGGTGATAATAGGCGACATGTTTCTCCAGGATGTTCGCCCAGGCCTCAGGGAACGGCCCATTGCGAATCCGTTCACGTCTCTTTTTTTTCAATCCGAACATTGTGTCTGGTCCATGCCGTTGCCGTGGACCCTCTGGAAGCGCCCAGGACGGGCCAGGGGACGCCCTTAAGTTTTTAACTTTAACGGGATGTTAATAAGTTAAGGGCGTCCCCATTGTTACACAATGGTGCCAAAAAAAAATCGCTTTCAGGTGATACGGATCGTGACAGCATGTTCGGTGACGCCGTTATTGCCGTAACCCAGCACATTCCACTCCGCGTTCATGGGCTGCTGGTTCCCTTCACCATCGAAGGCCCGCGACATGACGGTGAACGATCCCTTGTCCCCTGTTTCCCACACATACTGCCATTGCCGCCAGGCGTAAGGTGCGGCGGGACCGATCAACTCCGCCTGCCGCCAGGTCTCGCCGTTGTCCCCGGACACTTCCACACGGTCGATATCCGTTTCCCCACCGTAGGCCGCACCCAATATGACAACGGGGCCGGCGGAAAGCGTTTCCCCTTCCAGCGGCTGGGTGATGATGGATTTCAATTTGAGCCCGGTCACCACGGTCCCCGACTTTGAATCTTCCCCTTTTTGAAAGACCCGGTAGACATTATCCATGAAGTGCCCCTCGTGGGGACGATCCAACACCGTGATCTTCCCCAGCCATTTGACACAGTTGGCGCCGGTCCAACCCAGCGCCAGGGCCCGCAGGGGATAGCCGTGCTCAAGGGGCAGGGGCTCTCCGTTCATCTCATAGGCAAGCAACGTCGAATCCATGGCCTTTTCCACGGGGATACTCCGGATGAACTTGATACCGGCACGACCGACCGGGTTTTCAAGACCTTCAAAACTGACATGCTTGGCGCGCTTCCCCAACCCCGCTTCACTAAGAAGATCTCTCAACCAGACGCCGCCGTAGACCGCGTTGCCCACACCGCCGATGGTCCACGGGTTTCCCCTGGCCTTCTCCTTCAAGAGTGACCGGCTGTTTCCCGAGCATTCCAGCGTGTTGGCCACCGCGGCCTTGGGCATGCGCAGGATCCGATCCATGCTGAACCGGGATTCCTTCTCCACCTCTCCCGTAACAAGCAGCTCCCATTCCTCAAGGGGGATCGGTTCCGCCATCATTTCCCCCTGGTTCCGGTTGAAAAAAACGGAATTGGCCGTGATCCAGGAACGGAGCAACCGCGGGTCCGTTTCAGCGTTCAAAGGGACCTTGGTCATGATGCGCATCTTTTTTTCCATGGTATGTCCTCTCTTGATCGATAGGGGAAGCCAGATACTTAAACAACTTCCACGTTCCGGTAATTCTCCCAGATACCGTGGAGATTGCATTTGATCTGAACAACCAGGGAGACCGTTTTCCCTTTCAGGTCGTTGCCCGCCACCACGCTGAACCGGGCTTTCGGTTTCAGATAACCGTGTGAACGAAAATCGATCCTCCCGCAGGGTTCGTTGCCCAGATTCAGTTGCAGGTATTCAATCCAATGGGCCGGTCCCATGGGATGGAGAATCTCCCCGATGACAATATCCACGTCAAAAACCTCGCCGGGCTTCGCTTTTTCAGGCGCGCGGATAACCGGGGAGTGCTTCTTTTCGAGTCCCGTCATGTGGGCCGGGTCCTTGATCCGGTTGATATTCTGGAAAAGTCCTTCATTGACGGAAACCGGGAAATGCTCCTTTGCCGCTGCCACCCTGTTACCGAAAGCCAGTGCCGCCCCACCGTACAAGGCGGTTTTAAGTACCATTCTACGATTCATTTCATGTCCCCCTTTTTCTCCAAATCGTCCCAAAAGGGATTCGGAGATCCTTATGATTATTCTTTTTAACGATTGTCTACCATCTTTTTGCCGATGCTCCTTGCTATGGATTAGCCTTTTCTTCCCAATTGAGACTCATGATGCCCTCTCGGTCTTCAGTCCGCTTTTCCCGTTGCCGGGTCCGACTTCCCGCCGTAGGCCATGAAATAGACCATGGGGACCACGATGAGCGTAAAAAAGGTGGAAACGGCGATGCCGAAGATCAAGGCCCAGGCCAGCCCCGAAAAGATGGGATCCAGGGTGATGGGCCAGGCGGCCAGCATGGCGCCGAGGGACGTGAGAACGATGGGTCTTGTCCGTAAAGCTCCTGCCTCCAGAAGGGATTCCACCAGATCTTCTCCTTCCTTTCTCCGTTTCTCCACGAAATCGATGAGCAGAATGGCGTTTCGGGTGGCAATCCCCGATAAAGCGATCATCCCGATCATGGCGGTTGCCGTAAAATAGATGGGATTGTTCCATCCGTCAACAGAATGGCCGGTCAAAAGGTTCAGCAACCAGAAACCGGGAATGATACCGATGACGGAGAGCGGCAGTGCAATGAGCTGTATCGCCGGAAGAAGATAACTTTGTGTCTGATAGAGCAGCAGAATATATATCCCCAGAACAGCCACCGCAAAAGCGATGCCCAAATCGCGGAAGACCTGTACGGTAATATGCCATTCCCCTTCTCCGGTCCATACCACATTGACGTCCTGCAATGCAGAATCCTTAGAAACCTTCTCTTCCAGCATCATCACCGCTTCCGGCGGCGGCAGTCCGGCGGTGTCGCCAAAAACGTACACGACGGGTTGGAGGTCTTTGTGATAAACGGGCTGATCGATGATGCCCCTTTTAAAGGAACCCAGCTCCGAAAGAAATACCCCCTCTCCCGCTGCCCCTGTGATCATCAATTGATTGAGGTCTGTCTCGATGGCTCTTTCCCTCCGGGGCAACCGCAACTGAATGTAAGGTGGGTTCACCTGGTTCCCCAAGCGAAGGGAACCGGGGTCCGCACCCAGGACCATCCCCTGAAGGGTTTCGGCGGTGTGAGCATCGCTAATACGGTTGAGTGAGGCTTTTGTTCGATCCGTCAAAAACCGGGTTTTTTTCTCCGGTGCCAGGAGGGTATCGTCCACATCCACGACGCCCTCAATCTTGTCCATGAGATGTCCCACCCTCGGTGCCGCCGCCATCAGCTTGTCATAAGGCTGCCCCAGGGTTCTCCCATGGATTTCCGCCACCAGGGTTGCGATAACCGGAGGGCCGGGGGGAATCTCAACAATCTTGATGTTGGCATTAAAATGCCGCGCAATTTCCTTGAGCCCGTTCCTGAGCCGCAGGGCCATGGGGTGACTCTGCTGTTCGCGGTGCGTTTTTTCGATAAAATTGATCCGAATATCGGCGTCGTTGGCGCCGTGTCTGAGATAGTAGTGCCGAATGAGACCGTTAAAATCCATCGGGCTGCTGGTGCCCACATACGTGCTGACATCGGTGACCTCCGGAACCCGGACCAGATAATCGGCCAGGGCATGGGTGGCCGCCTCCGTGGTTTCCAGGGTTGTTCCTTCGGGCATGTCGACGACCACCTGGAGTTCATTTTTGTTGTCGAAAGGGAGCATTTTAAGCGGTACACGATAGGTGACCACAAGCCACAGGGAAAAGCCCATGAGCACCATGATCAACGCCAATACCCCCCAGCGCAGACTCCTTCGATTCAGAATCGGTTCGGCCGCCGCACGGTAGAAGCGGTAGAGTCGCGTTTCCTTGAGATCGTAAGCCTTCTCCTGAGGCTTATTGTAAACCCCTTTGAGCAGATGCAGGGAGAGCCAGGGGGTAATGGTAAAGGAAACCACCAGGCTCATGAGCATGGCCACCGGCACATTGAGCGCCATGGGCGCCATATAGGGGCCCATCATTCCCGTAATAAAGAACATGGGGAGAAAGGAGAAAATCACGGCCAAGGTGGCCACGATAACGGGAGGCCGTATCTCGTTTACAGCATGGATGACGGCGAGATGAGGGGGTTCCTTGCGCATTTCAAAATGCCGGTGAATGTTTTCCACATCCACTATTGGGTCATCCACCACCAGTCCCAGGGACAGAATCAGGGCAAAGAGGGTCACCCGGTTAATGCTGTAACCCAGAAGGTAATTGATCAGAAGCGTGAAACCGAAGGTCACCGGAACCGCCAGGGCGATGATGAGCCCTTCTTTCCACCCAAGGGCATAGGCCAGTAAGGCCACCACGATCACAATGGCCACGAGGAGTTCTTTGATCAACTCGTTGACCTTGTCGTCGGAGCTCTTTCCGTAGTCCCGCGTAATGCGCCAATGGACTCCCTCCGGAAGCACCTCCCGGGCGAACCGTGCGGTCTCCTGCCGCACCCCCTCGGCAACCCATACGGCGTTTGAGCCTTTGCGCTTTGCCACCGCAACCGTTACCGCGGGATAGTCTTTCAACGGTTCGATATTTTTCGGTAAAGCCTCTTGACCCGCGGGATCTATCGAGGAAAAAGCCCTTTGGCCGAAAGCAATACGGGTATAGGTTTCGGGTTCCGCGGGACCATCCTGAACCGATGCCACCTCTTTTAAGTAGATGGGCTTTCCGTCCCGCACACCCACGACCAGGTTTTCCACTTCACCGGCGGACGTGAGGAAGCGTCCCGCATCCAATCTGATTTCTTGATTTTCAGACACAAGATTTCCAGCCGGTAAAAGGACATTGGCACTCCGAATGATGCGCTGTATGTCCTGGATGGATATCCCCCGTGCGGCCATGCGCTGGGGTGACAGATGAACGGTAATCTGCCTCGGTCTCCCTCCCACCACAGAGGTAATCCCTGCTTCCTTGACACCCTGAAGCCGGAGCTGCAACTCCTCGGCCAGGCGTCTCAGGGCGTAATCACCATATTGATCACTGTAGAGAGTGATATTGATGATGGGGACATCGTCTATTTCCACGGGTTTCACGACCCATCCCGTCACCCCGGGAGGCACCTGATCGATGTTGGAGCGGATTTTGTTGTAAAGCTTGACCCAGCTCCTTTCACGGTCCTCTCCCACATGGAATCGCACCGTTACCACCGCCATGGAGGGAAAACTCATGGAGTAGACATGTTTGACACCATCGATTTGATAGAGGAATTTTTCAAGCCGGCTGGCCACCTGACGCTCCACCTCGTCAGCGGATGCTCCGGGCATGCGGATGAGCACATCCGCAACGGGAACTACAATCTGAGGATCCTCTTCCCGTGGCGTAATCAACAGGGCGCCGATCCCCGCCATAAGACTGACCAGAATCAATATGACCGAGAGATTCCCCTTGAGAAAGGCTTCCACGATTCCGCTGATCCAGCCGTGAGAAGCGGAATTGGTGTTCATGGGATCACGACCTCCTCGCCTTCCTTCAGGCCGGAGAGAATTTCAACCAGATCCCCATGATCCTTTCCGAGGGTGACGAAACGCCGCTGGGGGTAGCCTTCGTAATCCAGGACCTTTACCAGGGAAAGCTGTCCCGCTTCCCGCACGGCCGCTTTGGGAATCACAAGCGCTTCATATTCTCCGCTCGGTACCAGAAGACGGCCAAAAAGTCCGTTTACAAGATCCAAATCGGGCGGTAGGGACACTTTCGCCAGGACCGTTCGCGTGGACGGATCCGATTGGGGTACGATCTCCCGCAGCTTTCCCCGTAAAGACCGATTCAAAGCATCGATACGCACCTCCAGTTCCTGTCCTATTCGCAGCCGCGGGATAAGGGAGTCGGTCACAAAGGCATGCAGTTCGGGCCGACTGGGAATTTCAAGGAAAAAGAGCGGCTGACCCGGCGTGGCCATGTCGCCCTTGTCGACCATCTTTCGGACCACACGGCCTTTAAAAGGCGCGCGGATTTCCGTGTAACTCAGCATGATACCGGCAGAGGATTCGGCTGCTTTGGCCTGTTCTATGCGGGCCTGAATGCGCTTGATGTCACTTTGTGCGGCATGCACCTCCTGCCTGGCCGCCGTCAGATTGGCCTGCGCCACCTCTTCCTGGGTGCGGGCATGCCCCAATTGCTGCCCGGTAGCCGCCTGCTGCTTATAAAGATTCTGATACCGTTTGTAGTCGGCAAGCGTCTTTTCCTGATTGGCAAGAGCCGCGTCCCTCTGGGATTTTGCCGCACCCAGTTTGGCTCCGGCCGCCTCCATGGCCCGCTCCATGACCTGCACCTGAGACCGGGCTTCCAGTAATTTAGCCCGGATGTCCCGATCATCCAGACGGGCCATGAGGGTTCCCTTTCCATCTTTTTCTTCCGCCCCTTTCACAGAGTCGCCTGCCTGAACCAGGATCTCCGTGACCTGGCTCATGATGCGGCTTGAGACCTGGGCCTGCACCATGGCCCTAAGGTTTCCGACCTGCTCAATGATGACGGGAAAAACCCGGCGCTCCACCTTTTGCGTGGTTGACCGGGTGGGTTTGGATCTTTCAAGAGGGGGGGCCGGCTGAACTTTGCTGATGAAAAACCCGGAGAGCCACATCATCAAGAAGACCAGGATGAAAAGGACCACCAGTACTTTCCCCCCCTCCCACAAAATGTTTTGTCCGGCCGTAATAGATGACTTACCCATGGCGTTCCTCGGTCCAATTCGCGAAATCCCCCAGGGTCTGCCTCAAAAGGACTTGCGCGATTTTTCCGTCGAATAAGGCTGCGGTGTAAGAGACGTCGGCCCGATTGAATGCCACCTCGGACTGAAGAAGAGAGTCCACCGTCGCCATTTGATTTTGATATAGGTTCCGAACCTCCACCAGGGCCTTTTCGGCCCATTTTCGTCTCTCATGGGCGACCTGGATCTTTTCGGCGGCTTCCTCAACCGCCAGGGTCGCCTGGTGAACCTCAAGGGCAATGTCCAGGGCCATCTGCTCGCCCCGGGCTTCAATCTCCTTTAACCGCACCCGCGCCTCTCTGATCTTTGAAAGGGTCGCCCCTCCTTCAAAAAACGACCATTTGGCTTCGATTCCCAACAGCCAGCTCCCTTCCATTTTATCAAAAGTCTCCGTGTTCCATTGGTATTCGGCGCCCAGACCGACTTGGGGCAAAATCCCCCCCCGGGCTGCCTGTATCCGCTTACGGGCCGCCTCGATCAGGGCACGGACAGTGGCCAGTTCAGGGCGGGTTTCGAGGGCTTGCGCCACAAGGGAATCCGGCTTTTCAAGCCCATCTTGGGGTAAAGGGGCTGGAAGATAAACGGCAGGGTCGGGGATTTCCTCTTCGCGAATCGGTCTGGCCAGGAATCGCTCCAGAGCCGCCTGCAACCTGCGGGCGCCTGTTCTGGCCGTGACGAGATTTCCATGCATTTCGGCCTTGTGTGCCTTCAATCGCATCATCTCACTGGGCAGCGCCATCTCGGCCTTGTACCGGGCCTCGGCCAGTCTGACGTCCGTATCGGAGGAGAGCAACGCCTTTTCAGCCACACCGATAAAACCCAGGGACTGCAGCCAGTGAAAATAGATCTCGGCGACTTTGGCCACCAGCTGATTTCGGGCCGCCGGCAATTCCGCCTGCACGGAATCCTTGAAATTGACCGCCGCCTGTCGACGATAATAACGGCTTCCCCCTTCAAAAAGGGACCAATCCGCCCCTATGCGAGTGGTAAAATCCTGCTGCGTGCCCGGGTTGTTAAAATTCACATCCGCTTGAAGACGTCGTTGATTGATGATGTTCATCAGGGCGTAGACAGGATTGTTGGTGGTGTTGAACCGTTCGGAAGCGACCAATCTGGGATAGAAGGAAGCCTCGGCTTGACGGATTTGTTCGAATGCAGCCTCGATTCTCTGCCTGATCTGTTCCAGTTCGGGGCTGACATTCAGTGCCTCATCAATGACCCGGTCCACCGTTAAGGGGCCCTTGGAAGAGGAATAGGGGGTCTTGGATAGGTGCCGCCACTGCTTCAGGAGATTTTTTTCGGGAAGGGGCGGTTGTGCTTCCTTGGGAATGGCGTGGTGGGATGTACACCCTGAAAAAACAAAAACAAGCATCAACCCCCAACAAAAAACCAAAATTGTGCGGGAACTATAGGCAAAGGAAAATTTTGATTTGAGAAAAAGAATCATAATGCCCTTGTTTGGATTTGGAAATGATCAAAACAAACAGACGATAAACCTGAAGCTGACTTTAAAAGGAGGAATTATGGCACACAATCAGTTGGAGAATGAAATGCCCTTCTATGCCTCCTTCGAACTCAATTTTTTACTGTTGGTAATGGCTTCAATGTTTTTTCTGGCCCAGTCATCAACGCGGCGTTCCGTTTCCACATATTTAATCAGGGCATCCGAAATGCCATTTCCTTTTTTGAGGGCCGACAAGGCCTTTTTAGCAGCCGTCTTGGCTCTCAGTGCATTGACGTGCACAACGCCATCCTCCTCTTCAAAACCCCTTTCTTTAAGCACCCGTGAAGCCCCGCTGGTGCTCAGCAAAAGAATACCCCTCTTATTAGGGGGTTTGTACTTCTGGCTTAAAATATACTCAAAAGCCACCAGATTCATGCCATCTTCAAGGGGTGTTACCATCATCATATCTACCTGTTTCATGAACCGATAGTTCTGGGGGGCGGGAATTCCTTCATCCAGATGGATGACACTTTGATCCCCCAGCGCATGATTGACCGCTTTTACTTTTTCGGCCAGGACTTTGTTGAGATTCTGGTAATCGGGGTTGTCCGATCGACTGGGCGCCGTAATCTGATAAAACCGGAATCCTCCCTTTTTATTATGCTGACGCTGCATCTGTTCAAAGATTTCCAGCCGCTGTGGAAGACCTTTGGTGTAATCACATCTCTCCAGCCCCCCGACAATCCACTTTCCCGCTTTTCGATCCCGTTCCATCCGGTCTCGAAGATCCACCCCTTCGTGGGAATAGTCCAGATGTTTTTCCCTGGCCACCTGTGAAAGGATGCCATCCACATCCAACCCGATGGGAATAGCACCAACGGTGGTCACATCGTAGGGCCGTCTGATTTCGTAATGCCGGCCGTTTACCCGGATCTTAACGGGGAACCATTCCTGAAGCGCTTCAAGATAGTTATCGCAGTATTCTTTCGTATGAAATCCGATGAAATCGTTGGACAGCATGCCCCATGTCAGTTTCTGTAAAACGGTCTCCATGGTTTCCCGATCCAGATCATTTAATTGGCTGCG
>JAJDOH010000184.1 GCA_022340265.1 Deltaproteobacteria bacterium
CCTGGCTCTGAAACCTGAGTTCCGCTGCGTCGACAGTCCCTAATCGCCGTTGATTTTATCCCGAAGAACCCCTGAGGTCTTGAACACCACAACCCTTCTTGCCCTTAGTTGCAGATCTTCTGTGGTCTGGGGGTTCCTGCCGCGCCTGGATGCTTTTTCTTTCACCAGAAATTTGCCAAATCCGCTGATTAAGAGGTCCTCTCCATTTTCAAGGGTTTCCTTGATGATTTCAAGGAGCCCCTCCGCAGCGGCTCGGGATTGGCTTTTACTGAGTCCAACCTGATGATAAATACTGTCGATAATCTTTTCTTTGGTGAGGGCCACCGTTGAACCTCCTGTATTGTTTCATTAGAGAGACAAAACAATCTGTCGTTTGATTTTACTATTCCCTAGCCGGAATGAAATACCTGATGAAGTCAATTTTGTGAGCAATGAATATGGCTTATGTCGAAAAGAGTGTCAAGTATTATTTCTCTTTTTGAATTTTTCTTTCAGGTTTTGGTTGACGATATCGGGCACCAGGCCGCTCACATCGCCGCCAAAGCTTGCAGCTTCCTTGATAATGGTTGAACTGATATAAAACCATTTATAATCGGTCATGAGAAAGATGGATTGGACGTCGCGATTGAGTTTTCGATTCATGAGGGCCATCTGAAATTCATATTCAAAATCCGAAAGCGCACGCAATCCCCTGAGAACCACATTGGCGTTTTTGTGAACCGCATAGTCCACCAGAAGCCCGTCAAAGGTATCCACTTCGATCTTCGAGTCTTGATCAACCGCCTTTTCAATCATTTCGATTCTTTCTTCAATGGAAAAAAGAGGCACTTTTTTGGGGTTATTCAAAATGGCGATTATCAATTTGTCGAATATTTCAAGCGCCCTTGAAACAATGCTCAAGTGACCATTGGTAATGGGGTCAAAAAAGCCGGGATAAACAGCGATCGTCTTTTTCATGAAAGATCCTCTTTTTTGAAAATACTGATTTTTGTATCTCCGTAAATTCGGGTTTCAACTAAAATAAGTGGCGAACACGGGAATATCGCTGAATCTTTGCCGGTTTCCAGAACGATGAGGGCGCCGGGTGCAAGCCGTGCTGAAAGGGCCAGGTTTTCAATGAGCCCCGCTACCAGATGACTTCCATAAGGCGGATCCAAAAAAACGAGGTCATATGCTGTATCGAGAAAAGCACGATTCTTCGGAAGTCCCTTTGCCAAGTCCCATTTGCATATAGATCCCTTATGCTCGTATCCACACAGCAAAAGGTTTTTCCTCATGAGGGCCAAGGACTGTTTTGCATGATCAACAAATACACCAAGGGCTGCGCCTCGGCTCATGGCTTCTATGCCAAGGAGTCCCGTACCCGAAAAAAGATCCAGTACCCGTGTGCCGGAGAGATCCTGTCCGATGATATTGAAGATTGCCTCCCTTACCTTGTTGCTGCTGGGACGAATGTCAAGATTTTTGGGTGCTGCCAGGATCCTCCCTCTTATTTGGCCGCCGGTAATTTTCATTTCATGTGAGATATCCGATAATCGTCTCCCCAGCTTTCACTTTTTGTCGAACTTGCACAACCATTCTGCTGTTGGCGGGCAGAAATACTTCCAGCCTGGAACCGAATCGGATAAGGCCAAATCTTTGTCCGGTTATGACGGTGTCTCCTTTGTTCATCCAGCACACGATGCGTCTTGCGATCAAACCGGCGATCTGAATGATCAGAATTTCCCTTGAATCGGGCGTCTGTAATGTGACTCGGTTGTTTTCATTCTGCTCGGAGGCTTTGTCCAGGTCCGCCGACAAAAATTTCCCCGGATGGTAGGAAATGTCGGAGACGGTTCCCCCAATGGGTATTCGGTTAACGTGAACATTGAAGATGGACATGAAGATGGACACCTTGATGACCGGCCGGCCAAGTGGATTGTCTTTTCCTGCCAACGGCCTGATTTCCAGAATACGTCCGTCCGCAGGGGTGATTACGGCATTTTTTTCCGAGGAAGGATGTCGTTCGGGATCTCTGAAAAAGTAAATGACAAAAAGCGTAAGAATGCCTGCCATAATGGTTAAAATTGTCCAACCGAGACAGGCGACAATGACGAAAATTACGATGCCGATAAATATAAACGGGAATCCTTCCCTTGCTACGGGCAACGTGTTGTTGATATGGTTTTCCCTGTTCATGGGGATATACCTTTTGAAAATTTAAGGTGTAATGCCGCTGCTGTTATATTGATTTCAAAAGGGCTTGTCAATATATGACGTGCTGACGGGATGGATTATTTTGGGTCACTAAACCGGATTGGGAACGGATATCCGGGAGACGGAGATACCGGGGTATCAAACTGCCAACATCGTCTGAATCATCTGCGTCAAATCGGTCCGCGGCCAGGGCGCCGATGGAAGAGGCTTTCAGGTGCCAGTATTGGGGTGGCGCAATCCGATCATGGTCTTCAAGCAGTTCTTTCAGCCTTAGCCCATGGTTTAAAAAATCGTTTCCGATGAAAACAGTGGTGTCCCCGAACAGGTTCGGCAGGTCGAGCAGCCGGTAGCAGCTGTCCTTTTCTTTCCGGTGAAGCAAATTTCCAGGGCTCCGGAGAAAAAGGGCTGTGAAGATTTCCCCTCTTCTCGAAGAAAGGATGGGTGCGATGGGGTTCGGTGTGAAGGGGAGTTGAAAAGCCAGAGCTCTCAGGCTGGATATGCCGATGAGGGGGACGCCAAGCGCCTGACTGATTCCTTTTGCCAGAGAGAGACCGACCCGAAGACCGGTAAAACTGCCGGGCCCGGTGGCTGCGGCAACGCACGCAATATCTTTATGGTTGAGACCTGTACCGGTGATCAGCATGTCAACAGCGGGCATGAGACCACCGAAATGTCCTTTTCCCTCAACCATCAGACTTTCCGCGGCAACCGTACGGTCCATTCGCAAGAGTGCAATGCTTGATTGCCGTGTGGAGGTATTCAGTGCGAGGATCATGGCGCCTTTAAAAACCGCTATTGCAGAATTCTTGAGATATCGTTGTAAATGACAACAATCATGAGCAGTATCAGGAGCCCAATACCCAGTTTTTGTGCAAACTCCCGCTTTTTGACATTGAGCGGACGGCCGATGATCAGTTCAATCAGAAGAAAAACAATAAAACCACCGTCCAGAATGGGAACGGGTAAAAGGTTTAAAATGCCCAGGTTGATACTGATAACGGCCGTAAAGGGAATGAGGTAACTCCAGCTTTGTTCGGCCAGCTGGCCGGTCATTTGGCCGATCAGAATCGGGCCGCCCAAGGTTTTGATGGATACAATTCCCTGGAAAAGTTTGACAACCGTCAAGCAGGTCAGCTTTATGATTTCCCAGGTTTTAAGAAATCCTTCTTTCAGTGCAGCCAAAAATCCCAGTTTAATCTCTTTAAAACTCCCGGCGGAGACGACGCCCAAAAGTGGCGTTTTGATATCTTCCCCAAAAATGTTCTTGACCACACTCATTTCGGGAATGATGGTAACCGTTAAAGGTTGTCCGTTTCTTAAAAGGGCTATTTTGATGGGTTCTCCCTGATTGTCCTGAACAAATTCTTTAAGCTGGGACCAGGTATCCGTGTCCATGTCGTCTACTGAAACAATCAGGTCGCCTTTTTTGAGCCCGGCTTTATCGGCAGGCGATCCCTCACGGACCTGTCCGATTTCGGTGGTCAGGACCTGCATTCCGGTGAAACCGAAAGAAGCGCAGAAGATGAGCAGGGCCAGGAGCAGATTGAACACGGGGCCCGCCCCCACAACGGCGATTCTTTGAATAGCGGGTTTGTGGCTGAAGGACTTTCCCTCATCTTCAGGGGGAATGGGGTCCTCTTCCTCGTCGTCGTTTTCGCCAAGCATCTTTACATAGCCGCCCAACGGAATTGAGGAAATGAGATATTCGGTTTCACCTATCTTTTTTCCAAGAAGCTTCGGGCCGAAACCGAGTGAAAACTTCAGGACTGTTATGCCGAAATATTTGGCAACCAGAAAATGTCCCAGTTCATGAAAAAAGATCAGAACTCCCAGAACGACCAGAAAGGGGAGAACATAGTAAATAAAATAGTGCATGGGTACATCCGTTATGCGTACGTCAAAAGATTTTCCATTGTTTTTTCCCGTGCCCAGCCGTCGGCATTCATGACTGATGCAATGTGGTCAATGGGCTGAACTTCATGGACGTCCATTGTTTTTTCGATCAACTCGGGAATATCTAAAAATCCGATTTTTTTGTTTAAAAACGCATCCACGGCGATTTCGTTGGCCCCGTTCAACACTGTGGGCATACTCCCTCCCACGGAGGCAGCCCTCAAGGCGAGGGCCAGGCATTTGAAACGCTCAAGGTCCGGTCTTTCAAAGCTCAATGGCCCCGCCTTTACCAGGTCAAGGGAAGGAAGTCCGGTCTTGATATGTCGGGGATAGGCCAGTGCGTAGGCAATGGGAATCATCATGTCGGGAATGCCCATCTGGCTGATGATGGAGCCGTCTCTGTACTCCACCATGGAGTGAACAATGCTTTGAGGGTGTATGAGGACGTCAATTTGGTCTATGCTAAGATCGAACAACCATTTCGCTTCGATAATTTCAAGCCCTTTGTTCATCATGGTGGCTGAATCAATGGTGATTTTAGGACCCATTTCCCAGTTGGGATGTTTCAGTGCCTGGGCCGCGGTGACGCCTGCCATTTCCTTGCGGGTCATATTTCTGAAAGGGCCCCCGGAGGCGGTGAGTATAATGCGTTTTACCTCCTCTTTTAAGTGGCCCTGGAGGGATTGCAGAACTGCGCTATGTTCACTGTCTATGGGCAGAATGGAAACGCCCTGCTTTTTTGCTTCGTTCAATACCAGCGGGCCTGCCATGACCATGGTTTCTTTGTTGGCAAGAGCGATTTCCTTGCCGGCCCTGATTCCTTCATACGTCGGCATGAGGCCTGCAGCGCCGGTTATGGCGGAAACAACGGTATCCACCGCATCCATCGTTGCCAGACGCTTGAAACCTTCGGTACCAAAAAAGATCTTGGGGAGATCCTTGCCGACCAGGGTTTTTTCGAGATCAGTGGCCAGGGATTCATTCAGAAGGGCAACCGCTTTCGGCTTGAAAATCTCTATTTGTTTCTTAAGGAGTTTCGTGTTTCTGCCGGCTGAAAGGGCGAGAACGCGATATTTTTCCGGATGGGCGAAAGCAACATTGAGGACATTCACACCGATGGATCCGGTAGAGCCCAGGATAGCTAAATTCTTCATTTTATGACCTTCGTTTGCTCATTTTTACAAATTTGGTTTATCTGATTTTACCGGCAACGGAGACCTTCAAACCGTAACCATCATAGATTAAGATAGAAGAAAAGGACCGGTATGCCAAATAGAAGTCCGTCGATACGGTCCAGAATACCACCATGTCCCGGAAGGATATTCCCTGAATCTTTGACACCCTGATTACGTTTTAATACGGATTCAGCCAGATCCCCGATTTGGGCGGCAATGCTCAAGGCTGCAACCATCAGAAACAGAGAGACAGTCAACGGATGCAGCGCTATAAATTTAAGAAATACCATGGCTGCAAACAGGCTGCATAAAAGCCCACCAATAGCACCTTCCCAGGTTTTTCCCGGACTCAGACGCCGATGGAGCTGATGTCGACCGAAGGCCCTGCCGAAATAGAATGCGCCGGTATCACCGGCAAACACAACGGCCAGAAGAAAAAAAATCCAGAGGTGCCCCTGAGGGCGCATGTCAATAAATATGAGCAACACTAGGGGAAGGGCTGTGTAAACGGGCCCCAGCGCTGCAATGCCTGATGCGGTTGTTTTCTTTTCGTTCGCAACGGCGAAGGTAAAGACTTCCCAAGCCATGGGGAAAAGTGCCCAAAGCACCAAAACACCGGGTACAAGCAGCGCCTGCCGCATGTAAACGGCGATGAAAAGAGCCACAACCATGGTCATAGAGACCCATTTGATACATGTGGAGAGCGAAGGGATGGTGATTCTGTAAAATTCCCAAAGACCAACCAGGGCCGCAGCAAAGAGAAGTGCGTAAAAAAGCCACCTGGGGCCGAAACCGATCAGGAACACCAGGATCGGCACAAATATGATGCCGGTCAGCCATCGTTTCAGATGCATTTTGCCCGCAGCTACCATTTAAGGGCAGCCCCTAAGATTCCGGTTATGTTGCAGCGACAGCACCAAATCTTCTGTCTCTTTTCTGATATTCAGAAATTGCTTCTAAAAACTCCGGTTCACCAAAGTCAGGCCACAAGGTTGGGGTGATATAGATTTCGCTGTAAGAAATCTGCCAGAGGAGAAAGTTGCTGATTCGGTATTCGCCGCTGGTCCGGATAAGAAGATCCGGGTCAGGCATCCCATTGGTATAAAGATTTCCTGAAAATTGATCTTCCGTGATATTCCCTGGATCCAGGATGCCGCTTTTGACCTTTTGCGCCAGGCTGCGAACCGCATCCAGTATTTCCTGCCTGCCACCATAGCTAAGCGCAAGGGTCAAAACCATTCTTTCGCCATGGGATGTTTGCGCAATGGTATCCAACAGAATCTCCTGGGTGGTGGCGGGAAGTTTATCGGTTCGACCGATTACATTCAGGCGAATGCCATTTTCTCTCATTTCCTTCAATTCACGTTTCAGGAAACTGCCCAAAAGTTTCATGAGTGCGTTTACTTCATGCGGGGGCCTTTTCCAGTTTTCTTCGGAAAAAGCATAGAGGGTAAGATATTCGATGCCCAGTTTACGACTCGATGTGACGATTGTCCTGACGGATTCCGCTCCCTTTCGATGCCCTCTGACACGCGGGAAAGCATGCTTTTCCGCCCATCGGCCGTTTCCATCCATAATGATGGCCACATGTTTCGGCAGGCGTTCTTTGCTTATGATCGGCATCATGTATCAGAATTCAATAATCTCCTGTTCCTTTTTAGCCGTTGTTTCATCCACTTTTTGAATGAATTCATCGGTTATTTTCTGAACATCATCCTGGGATTTATAGAGCTCATCCTCGCTGATCTCTTTTTCCGCTTTCAATTCCTTGAACATATCGTTGGCTTCCCGCCTGAAGTTCCGGATTGAAATTTTATTGTCTTCCGCCATTTTTCTGGCCAGCTTGGCCAGCTCTTTTCGTCTTTCCTCAGTCAATGGAGGGATCGAGATGCGGATGATCTTGCCGTCATTCATAGGGGTAAGCCCCAATTCCGATTTCAGGATGCTTTTTTCCAAATTTCCCATGATCGACTGATCCCACGGCTGGATGGTGATGAGACGGCTTTCAGGAGCAGAGATGGTCGCAACCTGGTCAATGGGCATTTGCGTATCATAGCAATCGACTTTGATTCCATCCAGCAATGCCGTGGAGGCCCTTCCGGTCCTGATTTTACGGAAGTCCTTTTTAAGAGCATCCACGGACTTGTTCATCTTCTGGCGCAACTCGGCAAGGATTTCTTCTTTCATTGGCTTTCTCCTGGCATTCAGGCGCCTTGAAGAATCATGATCCAGGCGCCTTGTCTTTACGCTTCCCCTGTTAATCGGTTCGCGCCACCAGCTGTTCTCTTAATCCCCCAGTTGGAATCTTGAAAACCGCTTGATAACTATGTTTTCACCGGTTTTGGCGATCAGTTCGTTCATCAAATCCTGGACGGTGATATCCGAATTTTTAACAAAAGGCTGTTCCAGCAGGCAGGCTTCAGAGAAAAATTTCTTCAGTTTTCCTTCCACGATTTTTTCAATAACCTTTTCAGGCTTCCCTGAATCTTTGGCCTGGGTGGCATAAATCTCTTTTTCTTTTTCCAGGACATCCTGCGGCACACCTTCCCGATCGATGGCAATGGGATTGGTCGCTGCAATTTGCATTGCAATATCTTTTACAAAGGATGAGAAATCATCCGTTTTTCCAGTGAAATCCGTTTCACAGTTTGCTTCGACGAGAACGCCGATTTTGCCGCCGGCATGGATATAGGCCTGAACCTGACCCTGAGATGTTTCCCTGCCGCCACGTTTCTTGGCCGTTGCAATCCCTTTTTTTCTCAAGTGGTCCACTGCCTTATCGAGGTCGCCGTCGCATTCGGTAAGTGCGGCCTTGCAATCCATGATTCCCACGCCCGTTTTTTCTCTTAATTCTTTGATTAATGTAGCGGATATAGCCAATTTCGATCTCCCTTGATGATAATTAACTGGTTTAGTTGTCTTCGGAGGCAGCCGGCGCATCGGCATCGACGGGGGCGCTTTCTGTTTTCGGCAGGATGATGACTTCAGGACCGCCGTCCTCGCCCGCAGAAGCTTCGGCTTTCTCCTCCACGGCGACCGCTTCCTTCTCCTTTTTCGCCGCATCTTCGGCTCTTAGGCGCTGTTCGGCGATGGCATGGCCCTCGATGCAGGCATCGGCTATTTTTGATGTGATGAGCCTGATGGCTCGAATGGCATCGTCATTTCCGGGGATGATCAGGTCGATATCGTCCGGATCACAATTGGAATCGGCAATGGCAACCACGGGGATGCCAAGCTTTCGGGCCTCCTTCACGGCAATTTTTTCTCTCTTGGGATCAACGACGAAAACGGCTCCCGGAAGTTCATCCATGTTTTTGATGCCGCCCAAGTTTTTTTCGAGTTTGGTAAGTTCTTTTTCCATTTGGAGGACTTCCTTTTTGGTATAACGCGCAATTGAACCGTCCTCTTTCATTTTTTCAAGATCTTTCAACCGTTTGATGCTCTGCTTGATGGTTTGGAAATTGGTCAGGGTCCCACCCAACCAGCGATTGACCATGAAAAACATCCCGCATCGTTCACTCTCTTCTATGACGGCATCATGTCCCTGTTTTTTGGTTCCCACAAAAAGAACCGGATAACCGTCGGCAACGGTTTTCACCACAAAATCATAGGCGGTTTTGAAAAGCCTGACGGTCTTTTGCAGATCAATGATGTGAATTCCGTTTCGTGCCCCAAAGATGTAGGGTTTCATTTTGGGGTTCCAGCGTCTCGTCTGGTGCCCGAAATGGACACCTGCTTCCAGAAGTTGCTTCATGTTGATGTCTGACATTTTTTTCTCCTTTTTCGAGGTCTTCCTTCGACCTCTATGCCGGTTTTACCTCGGCCCGGAATACGTTGCACCTGCACTTGCGCGTTTGTAGCATTTGACTACTTGAAATGCGGCTAAAGCGGCACCTGGCAATAATCCGGGACTGTGATTTTAGGGCAACGAAATATTATGCCCTTGAGCTAAGTTGACTGTCTTGGTATGATTGCAAAACAGCCTTTACGGATTCTTTGAATACGTCCGTGGAAACGGATATGCTCGACCGTTCCATTGTTTATCACTGGTCAATCCCTGAATTTAATAAACTTTAATTTATACTATTAGCGTTTTTTTTTTGCAACAAAAAAGTTTTGTTAAAAATGACACGCCATTCGTGCGCTGAAAGTGTTTGCCGATTAGGGTGGTTTGAAAAAGGTTCGAAAGAAAGTGAACGTTATGATGACTGTGGAAACGACGGCATCGAAAGTGGAAGTGTAAAAGGTTGGGAAAATGAATAATATAGCGAGCGGAGTGACGAATGAAAAGCGACTTTTGGAAATCAAGCGCAACCTGGATGAAAGAGAAAAAGAAGTTCTCTCCCAGTGGGCCTGTTTAAGCCGTGATGCCGTCAGGAGTAGGGAGGAAGATCGGATTCTGCATGGGCACAGGCAAAACTTTTCTCTGGACACGGACAGAATTCTTCATTCCATGGCCTATTCCAGGTACATCGACAAAACGCAGGTCTTCTATCTTATTAAAAACGATCATATCACTCACCGGGTGTTGCATGTACAACTGGTCAGCAAAATTGCCAGGACCATCTCCCGCCTTTTGAGACTCAATGAAGATCTGACGGAGGCCATTGCTCTGGGCCATGATATCGGCCATACGCCCTTCGGTCATGATGGAGAACGTTTCCTTTCCGAACTGTGCGAGTCCCATGGTATGGGTCGTTTTCTTCATAACATTCAAAGCGTAAGATTTTTGGAGAAAATCGAGAAAAAAGGGCGTGGCTGCAACCTTTCCCTGCAGGTGCTTGATGGTATCTTCTGCCATGATGGAGAACTTCATTCTCAATTCTTGGAACCTCGAAAGGGAAAAAGGTTCGAGGATCTGGTTCGAGAAATGGAAAGGAAATCCCAAGATCCATCCTTTGATGTGGTTCCCATGACGCTGGAAGGCTGCGTGGTCAGAATGGCCGACACCATCAGCTATATCGGTCGCGATATCGAGGATGCCATTCGACTGGGCCTGATCCAAAGAGAAGATATTCCCAATGGCTGCAGTACCATTTTGGGCGACAGCAATGGTACCATCGTCTATAATCTCGTGGAGGACCTTGTGGCAAACAGCCTGGAGCGGCCCAGTCTGAATTTCAGCGTCCGTGTGGGAGATGCATTGCAGCAATTAAAAGCGTTTAATCAGGAGTGCATCTACAGAAATATCCGCGTAAAGAAGCAGACTGACAAGGTGAGGCTTATGTTTTCCCTTCTCTTTAAAAAGCTTTATGAGGACCTGAACCAGCACGGTGAGGAATCTCTTATCTATCAGGAATTCTTGAAAGATATGAGCGAAAGCTATCGATCAAAAACGCCGGCGGCGGGAATGGTGAGAGACTTTATCGCCGGCATGACCGATGAGTTTTTCATGGATCAATGCCATAAGCACCTCATTCCTGAAACAACCCATTCACTGTTATAGTCCGTATTCTTTGGTTTTGGTATTAAGTGTGACTGAGAATTTAAAAATTTACCGTGCTTTCTCTTAAAACGGGTTGACAAAAAGTTGATGACAGAGTAATGCTGTAGACACGTTCAGGCTGTTATGGCCTTTGTTTTCAAGAATCCCGTCACTAATTTGCGATTGTGTAAATATAAATGATTTCACAGATGGTCATGATAATGATGTTGTAAATCTGACCCCGCTGAACATAAGATTTGTGCTCAGAAATATTAGCAATATCTTTCAGCCCCTGCCGTTTTCATTTTTTTGGCAGGAGATGAATCGCCCATAGTCCAGAAACTCGTTAAATCGGAAATTCGCCGGAAGAAACGCATTTCCTTTCAAGTTCAGCCTATGTTGGTGCGCTCGTCAGTTTTGGGGGGAGATTCTCGAGTTGTTCAAGCTTGTCTGTTGTTTTGCTTTCAGAAAAGGGGTGGCTGTGCCTTTTTCATGGTCCTATCCGTTCAGGAACGTGGTCCGCGGGTTTTTCAGGGTTGCCGTTCCGATTTTCATCATTCAAAACAAAATAGTTGAGACATAGATACCCTTTCTATTTACGAAATGGAGGCCTGTTATTATGGTTCACGGGGGGCAAATCAAGGAAGGCGACACCATTTTGAAGCTTGAAGACGTTCATATGTCTTTTGGCAAAGTGGCTGCGCTGGCCGGTGTGAATCTGGAAGTCAAGAAGGGCGAGATTCATTCTATCATCGGTCCCAATGGTGCCGGCAAGACGGTCATGATGAACTGTATCAATGGCCTCTATAAACCCCAGCAAGGGAACATCTACCTGAAAGGGGAGCGTGTTAATGACCTGAAGCCTTTTCAGCGGGCCGAAAGGGGGCTTTCGCGAACTTTCCAGAAGCTGGAATTGTTCGGTGGAATGACGGTTCTTGACAATATTCGTCTGGGAAGGCACATCCACCTCAAAAGCGGTATTTTGAGCGGTTCCATATACGTGGGGAAAACCCGTAGGGAAGAATTGGAGACCCGCAAATTCATCGAAGAAGAAATTATTGACCTTCTGGAGATCGAAAGTATTCGGGACAAATCCGCACACATGCTGCCTTACGGGCTTCAGAAGCGCGTTGAACTGGGTAGAGCGCTGGCGCTGAACCCCGAACTGCTGTTACTGGATGAGCCGTTGGCGGGACTGAATCTCGAGGAAGTGGAGGACATGGCCCGCTTTATTCTGGATATCAACGAAGAGAAGCGCTGGCGGGTGACCTGTATTCTGGTGGAACATGACATGGGGGTGGTAATGGATATCAGTCATCGTGTCAATGTGCTCAATTTCGGGGTTCAGATAATGGATGGAACGCCTGAGGAGGTCCAGGCAAATCCCGAGGTCATCAAGGCGTACCTGGGTGAAGATGATCTGTATTCCACAAGGAGGTAGACGAAGAGATGACTGAAGCTGGAATAGAAATCACCAAGGACCTCACGATCCCCAAACTTTTTGTCAGGCAATGCAGAAAATACGGCAAGAACAAGGTGGCCATGAGGGAAAAGGAGTTTGGCATTTGGATCCCTTTTACATGGCAGGACTATTATGACAATGTCAAATATCTTTCCCTGGGTATGGTCAGCCTCGGTTTGAAGCCGGGCGACAAGGTGGCCATGATCGGAGACAACCGCCCGGAAGGTCTTTGGGCGGAAATGGCGGCCCTTTGCGCCGGTGGCGTTGCGGTGTGGCTTTTCCAGGACTGCATGATGGATGAAGTAAAATACATCATCGATCATTCGGATACCAAAATTTTTGTGGGGGAAACCCAGGAAGAGGCGGACAAGGCGCTTTCCATCAAAGAAGAATGCCCGAAACTTGAAAAAATACTCTGGGATGATCCAAAAGGTATGCGCAATTATCACCAGGATTTCCTCATGAGTCTCAAAAAAGTGCAGGAACTGGGCCGGGAACTGGATCGAAAAGAGCCCGACCTTTTCGAAAAGCTTGTTCAACAGGGCACAGGCGATGATGTTTGCCTTCTGTTCTATACCTCGGGAACAACGTCGCTGCCAAAGGGGGTCCTGTTGAGCCACTGGAATATGTTGACCATGGGACATAACCTGATGGCGGTTGATCCCTGCTTTGACACCGATGATTTTGTTTCCTACCTCCCTTTTGCATGGATTGGAGAACAGATGATGTCCATTTCCTGTGGGCTTCAGGTGGGATACACGTTGAATTTTCCGGAAGAGCCGGATACGGCACAGGAAAATATTCGAGAAATCGGTCCCCATGTGATGTTCGCGCCACCCAGACTCTACGAAGGCATGACGCGCCAGGTTCAGGTCAAGTATATCGACGCCACATGGATTAAAAGGAAGATATATGAATTCGCCACGAAAATAGGCTATAAAGCCGCCAATCTCAAATTTGAAAAAAAACCGGTTTCCTTCACTCTGAAACTGCTGAACTGGATCGCTTATGTGACCATGCAGAAAAAGTTGAAGGACCATCTGGGGCTGTCCAGGCTGAGACACTGCTATACCGGCGGCGCTGCCATGGGTCCTGATCATTTCCGTTTTTTTCACGCCCTTGGGGTCAATCTCAAACAGATTTACGGCCAGACCGAGATCGCCGGTATTTCCATTGTTCACCGGGACGGCGATGTCAAATTTGATACGGTGGGAACACCCATTCCGGAAACCGAAGTGAAAATTAACGAAGAGGGTGAAATCCTCTCCAAGAGCCCTTCCGTTTTTCTGGGGTACTACAAGAACGAAGAGGCCACAGCCGAAGCGCTGGTGGATGGGTGGCTCCACTCGGGCGACAGAGGGTTTATTGATGAAGAGGGCCATCTGGTGGTGTTTGACCGCTCCAAAGATGTGATGACCCTGAATGACGGAAGACCCTTTTCGCCCCAGTACCTTGAGACCCGTCTGAAATTCAGCCCTTTTATTGAAGAGGCCTGGGCCATCGGCGACAAAAGGGAATTTATTTCCGCGGTTATGTGCATCGATTACGCGGTGGTGGGTAAATGGGCCGACGATCGCAAGCTCAACTATACCAGTTATCCTGAATTGTCTCAGAAACCGGAAGTTTATGATTTGATCCAGAAGCAGATCGAGGAAGCCAACAAGGACCTGCCGGTTCCGGCGAAGATTCATAAATTTATAAACCTTTACAAGGTATTTGACGCGGATGATGAGGAGTTGACACGAACCTCAAAGCTTCGCCGCGCCTTTGTGACTGAGCGGTACAAGGGCATCGTGGATGCCCTTTATTCCGATACGGACGTCGTGCACATGGATACCACTATTACCTATGAGGACGGGCGGGAGCAGCGCATTAAAACCGATTTGCGAATTCAGAAACTAAACATTTAGTGCAATATCGGCAGGCCAAAGTTTGAGTGAGGAGGAAGCGAATGGAGCTTTTTTTTATGAGCTTGACCACGGGGATTATGGTTGGCGGCATCTATGCCCTGGTGGCCCTGGGATGGGTTCTCATCTACAAATGTTCGGGGGTTCTGAATCTGGCCATGGGGGAACTGACCCTTATTGGTGCCTACGTTACCTATACCTTTCACGAAATGGGAATGCCGTTTATCCTGGCCGTATTTCTGACGCTGCTGGTGGGCATTGTGCTGGGATTTCTGACTGAGCGGATTTTTCTGGACCGGCTCATTGGCGAGCCGATTTTGGCGGTGATCATGGTGACCGTTGGCCTTTCTTTTTTTCTGAAAGGGTTTATTGGATACATCTGGGGGTCGGATACCCGGGTTTTTGAACCGCCTGTTTTTGACATCAAACCGATTTCTGTCGGGATTCTAAAGATTTCTCCTGTCTATCTATGGTCTTTTATTCTGGCCATTGTTTTGCTCATCGTTTTTGTCTGCTTCTTCAAATATACCCGATGGGGCCTCTCCATGCAGGCCACGGCGGATGATGAAACCGCCGCCCTTTCTCTGGGCGTCAGTGCACGCTTTGTGTATTCGGCGGCCTGGGCCATCGCGTTTATGAGTGCGGGGGTCGGCGGAGCGCTCTTGGGAAACATCAACGGCATTAATATTTCCGTGGGTTACCTGGGGCTGCTGGTGTTGCCGGCGGTTGTGCTGGGGGGCCTGAACTCGGTGCCAGGTGCCATTGTCGGTGGAATCCTGATCGGCCTTCTTCAGAATTTCTCAGGCACTTATCTCGATCAGTATTTTCCCGGTGGGGTAAAAGAGATTGTGCCCTTTGTTTTTATGGCTGTTTTCCTGCTTTTCAAGCCGTATGGCCTCTGGGGCTGGGAACGGATCGAAAGGGTGTAAGGGAACCTGTTTTTTTATGAAATGTGAAAACCGGAAGACAAGAACTTTCTAGGGGGTATCTATGAGCAGTGTATGGTTGCCGTGCGGTGATTACCACCAGGATTATCGCGAAGATCAAGGGTGGTGGCAGACCAAGTTCATTAAGGGAAAGATGATTCTGCTTTTGCTGGTCGTGTTTGTTGGTATCCCCCTTTTGTTTGACGGTTACTGGATCAGTGTGGCCACCATGGTGGGTTATACGGCCATGGGGGCGCTGGGGGTTCAGTTGCTCATCGGGTATGCAGGTCTTTTGACCCTGGGACATGCGGCTTTTATTGCGGTAGGGGCCTATACCAGCACCATGCTGGTGTTGCAGTTCCCCTGGCCCCAATTTATGTTGGATGCAGGGCTGGCCTATCCCGTGAGCATTTTGGCGGCGGGCGTTGTGGCCGGCTTCTGGAGTGTCCTTTTCGGGCTGCCGTCGGCCAAAGTGAAGGGTTTTTATCTGATATTGACCACCATGGCCGCTCAGTTTATCACGGTGGATTTTATTTTGACCCAGTATATCAGCCAGATCGGCGGAAGAGGGCAGGCTTTTTCGCTACCGCCGGGTACCATCAAGATCGGACCCTGGGTTATCGACACCGAGTTGAGTGTTTATTTTGTCATGGTGGTGTTGCTGTCACTGATGATTATCGTTTTGGCCAATCTGCTTCGCTCCAAACCGGGTCGGGCCTGGGTGGCTATTCGGGATAATGATATCGCCGCCGAAGCGCTGGGGATCAACATCATATGGTATAAGCTTCTGGCATTTTTTGTGGCCGGATTCATGGCCGGTATTGCAGGTGCTTTCTGGGTTTGCAATACCGCCGCCCTGAGCCCCGAGCATTTCCAGTGGTTCCTGTCCCTTTGGCTGGTGGGGGTGATTCTCATCGGGGGTGTCGGTTCCATTCAAGGGGCGGTGTTCGGTTCCATTTTCATGGTTGTGGTCATGGAACTACTTCAGCTGTCCGTCATTCCGCTGGCGGATTATTTCCCCCAACTCCTGATGGATTTTGCCTATATCAAGGATATGGCTTTCGGACTGGCCATCTGTGCTTTTTTGATTTATGAACCCAACGGTCTCGCTTACCGCTGGTGGCAGGCGAAGAATTATTTTAATCTCTGGCCCTTTTCATATTGATGCGATAGGTCGTTAAGAATGGTGATTAGGGACACACACTTGGCATGTGGCAGGATTTGCCGGTAATTTAATGTCATGCTGTTTTGAGGAAAGGGGGTGAGGGTTGGCGTTTATTTGATATTTCGTATCGTCGGTGCTATGAGTTGGCATTCAAGTTCCATCAAAAGTGTATAAGGGGGAGAATCTATGAAAAAGAGTATGTTCGCGAAACTTGGAGTTCTGTTTTTGTCAGTGGTGCTTTTGGCGGCTTTTGGTACAGTTGCCGCGGCAAAGGATATGAGGGTCGGGGGAATTATGGATACCACCGGCGCCACTTCGGATGTGGGAAAAGATTATGCCATCGGCATGGCGGATGCCTTTAAATATATCAACAGCCAGGGGGGCGTCAACGGCAAGAAAATCAAATATACCTGGTTTGATTACGGATATCGGATTCCCGAAGCCATTACGAAATATAAGATGTTGAAACGGATAGGGGCTACTGCCATCATGGGTTGGGGAACCGGTGATACGGAAGCCCTTTCGCCCACCGTTAATAAGGATAAAATTCCCTATGTCTCCGCATCTTATTCGGCCCATTTGACAAATCCCGCAATAACGCCTTACAACCTCTTTTTCTCATCAGACTATTCGACCAACGCCAGGTCGTGTCTGACCGCATGGTTTGACAAAAAATGGCCCAAGAATAAAGATTTCGGAAAACGGAAACCCCGTTTGGCCTGCTGTTACATGTTTGCGTCCCCTTACTGCTCGGCGCCGATCAAAGCTATCAAGAATCACGCAAAACTGCTGGGATTTGAAGTCGGTCCGGATCAGGATGTTTCACTCTTCGCCCTGGATACCAAAAGCCAGGTGATGGCGCTTAAAACATTTAAACCCGATGTGGTGTGGCACGGCAATACGGTCATGAGCGTTGCGGCGACCATCAGGGATGCGTATGCGCTGGGTTTGGGAGCCGACTGGATTATCAACAATTGGGGATTCGATGAAAATCTTCCCCGGCTGGCCGGTGAGGCGGCTGAAGGTGCCATGGGCGCCACCCCGTGCGCGTTTTTTGGCCAGAACGTGAAGAATATGGATCTGGTAGTGACCTCGGCTGAAAAATACAGCCCCGGCGTGCCCCTGGGAAAAAGACTGATCCATACGGTTCAGGCATGGGGTGATGCCCTGGTTTTGTGGGAAGCCTTGAAACGGGCGGATGCGGCCGGTGTCGACATCACTAATAAAGATTCGGGTCCTGGGATTATGAAGAAGGGCTTTGAGACCATGCGTAATTTCGATATCGGTCTGGGCGCCGCACCCATCAGTTATACGGCAACGGACCACCGTCCGGCCACCGGGTGTATTGTTCAGGAATGGAAAGGCGGCAAATTTGAAGTGGTAGAGGATGTCAATCTAAAGAAGAGATGGCCTGATCTCTGGGATAAATCCGAAGAAGAAGGCGGATTTTTCGGCTATTGATCGACAGGTGGTCACTTAAGAAACTGCCCTTTTAAACCGTTACGTTTCGGAGGTAATGTCTTGGAGACATCAGAAGCGATCCTTAAGATCAAGAATATTGAGGTCAAGTACCACGAGGTTATTCTGGTGCTCAAAGGCGTTTCGATCGAGGTTTCCCGTGGTGGCATGGTGGCGCTTCTGGGTGCCAACGGCGCAGGGAAAAGCACGACCCTGAAAGCTATTTCCGGTCTACTTAAAACCGAAGACGGGGAAGTGACCGACGGCGGTATTGAGTATGAAGGGAAATTTATTCATCACGAAAGGGCAGCGAAGATTGCCAAGGCCGGTATTGTTCAGGTGATTGAAGGGCGTAGAGTTTTTGAACATCTGACCGTTGAAGAAAATCTCAAAGTGGGTGCCCACCTTAGAAAAACCGGATCCGTCAAGGATGGTCTGCAAATGGTCTATCGTTATTTTCCAAGGCTCCTTGAGAAAAGGAATGAAACCGCCGGTTTTGTCAGTGGTGGCGAGCAGCAGATGGCGGTAGTGGGACGGGCCTTGATGACGGAGCCTAAACTGGTGCTGCTGGATGAGCCGTCCATGGGGCTGGCGCCCATGTTGATTCATGAAATTTTTAATATTGTCACCAAATTAAATCGGGAGGAGCGCATTTCCATCCTTCTGGTCGAACAGAACGTTAAGCTGGCCCTAACCATTGCGCCCTATGCCTATGTGATGGAAAACGGAAGGATCGTCATGGATGACAGCTCTGAGAGGCTGAGCCAGAATGAGGATATCAAGGATTTCTACCTTGGCATGGGGGGGGGTGGTGTGAAAAAGAGCTTCCGTGATGTTAAGCATTATAAGCGAAGAAAAAGGTGGTTGAGCTGACATAAATCAGATTTCGAGTATAGGAATGAAGGTCTGGATTGCATAGATTCGATGCCTCGTTCCGATCATTCGAAAATCGAAAAAGGGAGGTCCATGATGAAGAAAAGTCTGATACTCTTAATAGCGCTGTTGTTTGGATTTGGTCTAGTCTTTTCATCCTGTGTGACGACTGATACGCAGGTCGTACCACCGAATGAAAAAAACTTTATGCAACCCAAAGTGACCCTCGCATCCTTTGAAATACCGCAATATGACGGATACTGGTATTTTGCAAAAAGCGTAAAACCGACAAAAGGGGATGCTGGAGACCGGGGTGCCATGCTTCCCATGAGCTTTCTGTTCAATATTGAAAACAGAAATGCTTATCCCATTCTTCTAAACGGTATAACATTTACGGTCATGTTCGATAAGGATTTTGGTGTGGTGACCTACAATAATCAGGATGAATACTGGATCCCGGCAGGAAAAACGGATCAGGTAAGGGCAACCACTCTAATCACGGCTCGTTCGGCCCTTTTAAGCCTTATGGTGACTGGGGGATTCAAACTGAAGGAAAAAGGCTGGAATCCATGGCAGGCGCTTGAGCGGTGGTGGAAAGGCGTACCGGAAGGCACGGTCCCTGTTGATTTGGCGGATTGTTCTTTCTCTTTTTCGGCAGGCGCGATTACCAAGGCCTATCCGTTTAAGATCCAGGCGCAGTAATTTAGCTTTAGTTTCGTTTTTCAAAAAATGAAAACCGAACAGGTATAAACGGCCTTCATCCTGATCCGTTCCACCAAAAAGGCAGGGTGGAGGCCTTTTTTGAGGGGGACTATGGGACTTTATGATTTTACCTTCTACGATCTGGTAAGCCGAAATGCTGTTATATATGGTGAACAAGATGCGTGGATGGACGATGGAGATGCTCGCATCTGGTCGTTTTCCGAGATCAAGAAAGAGGTGGACCGGCTGGCATGTGGCCTGTGGAAACAAGGTCTTGAAAAGGGCGACCGCATCGGTGTTTTAGGAAAAAACAGCCTTTCCTATTTTCTCCTTTATGGTGCTGCTGCCGCCCTGGGAGCCATTGTTTTGCCCATCAACTGGCGCCTGAGTGCTGATGAGGTAGCCTATAATCTTAATGACTGCGGCCCCAGGATTGTTTTTGCCGACCCGGAATTTGAAGAAGTGATCAGGGGTATCAAGGACAACCTGCCATCGGTGGCGGATTACTTCAATCTGGGTTCCGCCACTGCTGGTTTCACTTCATTTCAGACACTTCTGGATCAGGGTACGACCTTTGACCCGGTGGATGTGGCAACGGATGACGGGTTCGTCATTATTCATACGGCCGCCGTGGCCGGCAGGCCCAGGGGTGCCCTTTTGAGCCATGGAAATGTGCTGTGCGCCAATATGCAGTTTAACTGCCTCTTGCGCCTGGGTCCCGCGGATGTTCACTATAATGTACTGCCGCTGTTTCATGTGGGCGGGCTTTTTATGGCAACCGCGGCCTTTCACGCGGGTACCTTTAATCTGAATGTGAGCAAATTCGATGCCGTAAGAGCGGCGGAGTTGGTCCAGGAAAAGAAAATTTCGGTGATGCTTGAATTTCCGCCGATTTTGGGGTCTATTTTAGAGCAGCATGAAAAAACGGGTGTCGATATCAGTTCCCTGAGAGCCGTGACAGGTCTCGAAGTACCAGAGACCATCGAAAAATATCAGGACATGACGGGCGGTACGTTTTATGCGATGTACGGTCAGACGGAAACTTCCTGTTTAGCAACTTATGGACCGTATAATGACCGCCCGGGCTCGGCCGGTAAAACGCTTCCCATGGCTGAGGTAAGGCTTGTGGATGACTATGACCGCCCGGTGGCCGATGGTCAGGTGGGGGAGATTGTGGTGAAAGGCCCCATGGTGTTTAAAGGATACTGGCATCTTCCGGAGGACAACGCGTACACTTTCAGGGGTGGATGGCATCACACGGGGGATCAGGGGAGATTTGACGAAGACGGATTTCTCTGGTACGCGGGCCGCAAGGCTGAAAAAGAGCTGATCAAACCGGGTGGAGAAAACGTCTATCCCGCGGAGGTTGAAAAGGCCATTATGGAGCATCCTGCCATAGCGGCAACGGTTGTTATTGGTGTTCCGGACCCTAAATGGAAAGAAGGGATCAAAGCTGTCTGTGTGTTGAAAGAAGGGGAACCCATTGAACCGGAGGCATTGATCAATTTTGTAGGAGAGCGCATTGCACGGTATAAAAAGCCACAGTATATTGAATTTGTCGCCGAACTGCCTATGTTGGAAGATGGTTCCGTGGACAGGAACAAGGTAAAAAATCTATACGGCGCTGCCGAGTGAAGGTTACCGGATGCCTGTTGTGACGGCTTCAGAAAGACTGCCCAGGTTGAACAAGAAATTAAAAAATATTCTAAAAATTCCTATAATCTGCTTATGCTTTGCTGTTCCGATCGCGGGATGGATCTGGTATGGTGAAGGCGGGATGAATCATCTCCGCCAGACCGAAGAGGAGCGGCAGGCGTGTATTGAGCGCATTCGAAAGCTTGCGGCAGAGAATCAGTTGCTGATCGAAGAAGTCAACCGCTTTCGTACGGACATGAAGTATGTGGAATCCGTCGCCAGAAACGAACTCAACCTGATTCGAGAAAACGAGGTTATCTATCGCTTCGGGAAAGGTAAAACTGGAAATTAATCAATGGAAGATAACACTCTTTTATACGATGAAATTCTAAAAAACGGACCCTCTCAAAGCACCCTGCACATCGTTTTGACACGAATCAAGGATGAAGGACGGTCAAATGAAGTGGTTAAATGGTGCATTGCCTTTTTGAGGGTCTATCCGAAAGATGTATATTTGAGAATGTTGTTGGCGGAAAGTTACCTGGATCTGGGATTAATCGGTCAATCGGAAACAGAGTTTGTGAAAGTTTTGTCCTACATGAATGATTTGCTGGCCGCCCATAAGAGACTTGCCGAGATCTATGAAAAGCAGAAGCGGTTTAAAGAAGCGGAAGCCCATGCCAAAATTTTCCTGGCACACCATCCGGAAGATTCTGATATGGGTGGATTGCATAACAGAGTGAAAGTGGTGGAAAAAGCGGCGGCAGGTGGTGCTGAAGAGCTTGATCAAGAGTGGCCTGTTCTCCCGGACGGTGACGATGAATCACTGGTCGCCTTTGCTACACCGACCATTGCCGAACTCTATTTCAGTCAGGGTCAATTGGATGCCGCGGTGGCAACCTATGAACAAGTGGTTGAAGAACATCCTGACGACACGGCTTCCGCCGAGCGTCTTTTGAAACTTAAAGATCAGTTGAAAACCAGTCTTTCAGGTACTGCAAAAGAATACGAAACCGTTCACGGTCAGGAAGAAAGACTGATTGCTGTTTTGGAAAAGTGGCTTCCCAGGGTAGGGGAGATAAAGTATGGCTGAAAAATCACTCGATTTCGGTTTTCTGGCAACCGGTATCGGAAGTGTGCCGTTTTTGGAGATGGAAGAGACCTGCCGGGAAATCGCCCGGCTTTTCCCCCATATGCCCTTTTGGCCGCAGTTTGTTAAACGCAGCTATCTTGAGGATATGAGCGTCCAGTACAGCGAAGGGCTCCCGCTTATTGAAGTAAATCAGGAAGAACGAATCCTGAAAGTCTCAGCTTCCCGCAATAGGGAGTCAGAACTGGTGGATTTTTATGAGCGGCTTTTTTCTCATGATATTGACGGTTTTGCTATCAGTGCGGCCTATGCTCCCGGGCTGTATATTCTCATGGAGGCGTTGGAGGAAACCGAGTCAGGCCAACACGGCTATGTTAAGGGACAGACTGTTGGCCCCATTACCTTCACATCAGGCATCCTTGGATTGGATGGAAAGCCCGTTATCCATGATAACGAGTTGTCGGAAGCCATGGTCAGAGGGTTGGCCATCAAAGCACTTTGGCAG
>JAJDOH010000061.1 GCA_022340265.1 Deltaproteobacteria bacterium
GGCCCTGAATGAGGCGTTTCGTATTTCTTTGAGCGACTCTTTGGCGGGGTTCCAATCGGGGACATCATCCAATGCCAGTTCCGCGTTTCCCAGAATGATCCCCAGCACGTTGTTGAATTCATGGGCGATGCCGCCCGCCAGATTGCCGATGGCTTCCATCTTATGAGTCTGGCGGACCTGCTCTTCCAGTTCCCGCAAAGCCACCTCTTTCCTTTTGCGTTCCAGGGCGTTGGCCAAGATCTCCCCTGCAAACCGCAAAACTGTCTGATCTTCTTCCGACCAAAAGCGGCACTCTCGAACGGCATCAAAACCGACCAAGCCGATCAATTGGCCTTCGACCCGCATGGGCACTGCGATCAGAGACCGGATGCGTTGAACTTTAAAATGTTCTTTTTCAAGGACCGCTTCGATAGGGAGGGCATTTACGTCCGAAACATATATCGAGGGACAACGCTGAATTTCTTCTGCGAGCCAGGGCAACTCCTCGCTGAGCTTGATGCCCTGAAGATGGTCAATTTCCGGAGAAACGCCTTCCGCACACCATTCATGGGTGTTATCCATTAAATCGCCGTCCGCACGAAACTGAAATACATAGGCACGATCCGCACCGGTAAAGTCGCCGATGGAAGCCAAAGCGGCTTCAATATTGGTATCGATCTCTCTGACACCCAGCTCAATGAAATTAGACGAAATCCGGCCGATCAGCCGTTCAAATTTCACTCTTCTATCCAGTGCCAGCTCGGTCTGTTTGCGTTTCGTAATATCCACAAATACATTGACCAGATAAACTTTGTCCTGCAGTGAAATCTTTTTGGCGGACCACAGACCGACCAACTGACTTCCGTCCTTTCGTTTAAAAGTTACTTCCAGGTCGCGAAACCCGCCATATTGACTAGCTTGGTCCATGTATCGGGTTCGATTTTCCGCATCCGACCATAAACCGATTTCAACTGTTGTCTTTCCCAGCACCTCGTGTCTTTCATAACCGATAACTTCGGTAAAAGCCTCATTTACCATCACAAAACGGCCTTCTTCAAAAGTGGTAAACGTAATGTAGGCGGGACTTGCATGAAAAACAGTGGAAAACTTTTCTTCAGCCTCCAAAACCGACAGCTCCGCTAGTTTCCTTTCGGTAATATCCTGAAAGGTGCCCAAGAGCTTGACGGTTTTGCTGTTTTCAATCTGCGGATAGCATTTGGTCCGCATCCACAGTTCCTTACCATTGGCCGTTGTGAACCGCAGTTCCATGTCATAGGGCGTTCCCTCTTTAAGCGCGCGCTCAACGCACTGGGCTAGTTTTTCACGGTCTCTCGGGTGGAAAAAGTTTATCGCCTCATTGAGATCCAGTTTATGCTTATAGGGAACCTCATGGAGCCGGTAAGTTTCATCGGTCCAGGTCACCTGAAGCGTATCGGCATCCAGTTCCCATCCTCCCACTCTTGCCATACGGCCGGTAGCATCGAGTAGGTCTTTGCTTTTCTTTAATTCCTCTTCATTTTGCTTCCATTCGGTGATGTCACGGGCAACAGAATAAGCTATACCTTTTTCTATGTTGGGATGACCGACCCAACTCAGCCATCGATAGCTTCCGTCTTTACAGCGATAACGGTTTTCAAAGTTGATGACTTTAGCTCCCGATTTCAGTTTTCGCTCAATTACGGTCCGAGTTGCGTCAATGTCTTCAGGGTGAACGAGATCCAAAAAGGGCTTGTCTAAAAGCTCTTCATTTGAATGTCCGAGGATTTCTGTAAATGCGGGGTTGACCTTGATAAAGGTGGCGGTATTGATATCAGCAATGCTGATCATGTCAAGGGACATGGAAAATATCTGAGCAAGTTCATTTTCAGCCTGCTCTAATTCCTGGACTCTTTTTTCTAGCTCTTCGTATGTAGACTTTTGGGGCATTGATTTGACCTTTGGTTATGCTGAAAGAGAATGTTTCACATTCTTGCATGCTTTTTGACTCCCGTCATCATCAAACATACTATTTGCATGTTTAACTTCGAACTGTCAAGACATCCGCTCGGAATGCGGGAGGCCCTATACCACATATTGTGTGCCGCTTTTCAGCCGCAAAAATGGGAGATATCGAATATTCAAAAATTGACGAGGTTACATGATAACGTCAGAAGCAATCATTCGCAATTTGGCGACATCTGAATGGGCAGTGCCAATGAGTGCAAAAAAATCGTCGAGACTGTATCCAAAAAGATGGGAGATGGCAAGCGTATAGAAGTCTTTTGAATTAGTTTTAGCTCATACTGAAAACGGAAGCTGCGTAGGGCAGTCATCTTGTTTTGCTGGTCTCTCTATATCGACAAGTTGTCTTTAACTTTCTCAGTTTTTACACAAGGGAACCACCTTTGCGCCTGCTTTCAGGCCATCAAGATAATCTGCCCAAGTCTGCATCATCTTCCGGCGTTCGACTAGGTGGGCTGTCCTGTTGTAGGCCCGTCCGTTCGGATCACGAACAGCATGTCCCAACTGATGTTCGATAAAATCTGGACGGCACTGCAAAATTTCGTCAAGAATGGTTCGCGCCATGGCACGAAAACCATGGCCGGTCATTTCTTCTTTGTCGAAACCCATGCGCCGCAAGGCCGAAAGAACACCGTTGTTGCTCATTGGCCGTTTAGGGGTCCTAGGGCTGGGGAATACATACCTGCCGGTTCCTGTTAAGGGGTTAAGCTCTCTCAGGATTCCAAGCGATTGACGCGCCAAGGGCACAAGATGCGGTTGGCGAGTTTTCATTTTTTCGGCTGGGATGTTCCATTCCGCTGCCTCGAAGTCGATTTCCGCCCATTCCATTTGACGGAGTTCTCCAGGACGGACAAAGAGGTAGGGGGCAAGTCGAAGGGCGCATTTGGTCACAAATGATCCCTGATAGCCATCTATCGCTCGCAGCAATCCGGCGACTTTTTCGGGGTCAGTAATCGCTGACAGGTGTTTCGGCTTAACCGGGGGAAGGGCTCCCCGCAAGTCTGCTGCAGGGTCCCTTTCGGCTCTGCCTGTAGCAACGGCATACCGAAAAACCTGCCCGCAAATAGCTCTAACTCGGTGAGCTGTCTCCAAGGCTCCCCGGGATTCAATCCGGCGAAGCGTCATCAGTAGTTCCGGTGCCTTGATTTCCATTATCGGGCGCTCGCCAATCCATGGAAAAACGTTGAGTTCAAGGCGTCTCTTTATTGTCAATGCATGGCCCGGGGTCCAAGTTGGGGTAAATCTTGTATGCCATTCCCTCGCGACCGCCTCGAATGTACTTTGATTCTGAATTGTTGCATTTTTCAGTGCCTTCCGGACCTGGCTCGGGTCGATACTATCGGCGACCTGTTTCCGCGCTTCATCCCGCCGTCCCCTGGCTTGGGCTAGACTCACTTCGGGGTAAGTTCCCAGAGAGATCAGCTTCTCCTTACCCCCAAATCGGTATTTGAACCGCCACCATTTCCCTCCGGCAGGGGATACCAGCAGGAAAAGACCATCAGTATCGAATATTTTGAATTGCTTGCTTTTGGGTCTTGCGTTGCGGACTTTAGCGTCGGTCAATGGCATAACCATTCTCCCGTTCGGGGTAACTGATGTTGGCTTTGGGGTAACTTGTCTTAAAATTACCCCAATTACCCCAGGATGTCAATGGATTTTGTGGGACCGACTTGGACAAAGAAAAACAAAAAAGCCCTTATCTCTAAGGGCTTCTCGTACATCTTTAAACTGTGTTGGATTATCAATTGGTGGAGGCGGCGGGAGTTGAACCCGCGTCCGAAAATATTCCACTTAGACATCTACATACTTAGCTCAGTTTTAAATTTTCGCCTTTGGGGTTGCAACTGAACAAGCTTTCCCGAAGACTAACCCGTGTTAATTTTCGCCTCACCATTTCACAGGTTCAATGGATCGGCTAGCCCACTAGTCGACGCCTTTATCCGGTCACGCAGGCAAAGACCGGAAAGACGCTAGCCATTTATGCGGCTAGAGCATACGCGTAATCGTCTGCGTTTGTGTTTCATCCAACCGTTTTACGAGCAGGTCGGAACCTCGGTATGCAATCCAAGCTTCAATTATCCCCGTCGAAACCGTTTCGCCCCCTTTGTTTTGACATTTACATTATAGACTGAAAACATTGCTCATGGCATCAAAATTAACCATGGCCAGAAAAAAGTCAATAGTCGCCTTTTTTTCGTGCCTGTTCCATATCCCGCTTCAGCTCCTTTTCTTTCAAGGCGCTTCGTTTGTCGTATTTTTTCTTGCCCTTTGCCAACGCGATTTCCACTTTAGCTTTTCCATGGGTAAAATAGACCTTGGTGGGGATCAAAGAATAACCCTTTTGCTCGGTTTTTCCGATGAGCCGCTTAATTTCCCGTTTATTGAGGAGAAGCTTTCGTATTCGGAGGGGATCCATTTCAATATGGTGGGCAAACGGGTATGGTGTAATGTGCATATTATGGAGGAAAACCTCACCTTGTTTCACCCTGGCGTAGCTATCCACCAAACTGGCCCGCCCTTCTCGAAGAGATTTGACTTCGGCACCCATAAGTACCAGACCCGCCTCGAAAAACTCATCGAGGAAGTACTCGTGGCGCGCCTTCTTGTTCTGACAAACGATTTTCATGCTCAATTTAAGTTCCTTTACAGGTACCCTTTTTCCCGCAACTCAGGGAACATGCCGCCGGTACGCTCCCACAGATACTGTTGAACCGCTTCGGCAGTGTATAGTTCCTTGATTTTTTCAAGATCATCGCGCGCCTGGCTGATGGGCATGGCCCGTACAATTTTCTTTATCAGCGGGATGGATCTGGGATTCATGCTGAGGGCATCAAGTCCCAGGCCCAGCAGGATTGGGACACAGAGCGGATCACCCGCCATCTCGCCGCAAATGTTCACACGAATGCCTTCTTTGCCGGCAGCATCCACCACCTGCGCAATCATTCTGATGATAGCAGGATCAAAGGGTTGATACATGTGCGCCACATATTCGTTAACCCGGTCAATGGCCAGTGAATACTGAATCAGGTCGTTGGTCCCGATGCTGAAAAAATCCACATGTTTTGCCAGGACGTCCGCCATAACCACCGCCGAGGGAATTTCAACCATGATGCCCACTTCCATTTTGTCGTCGTATGGAATCTGTTCCCGCTCCAATTCTCCCTGAACTTCCGTTAGAATCGCTTTGGCTTCCAAAAGTTCCTGCAACCCGGATATCATCGGGAAAATCAGGCGGATATGGCCGAATGCGCTGGCTCTCAGAATGGCGCGCAACTGTGTTTTGAAAATTTCAGGCTGTTTCAGACAGAACCTTATGGCCCGTAACCCCAGTGCAGGATTCATCTCTTTTGAAATCTCGAGCTTTGAAACAAACTTATCACCCCCGATATCAAGCGTTCGGATGTTCACTGGTTCGGGGACCATAAGTTCAGCCACTTCGCGGTAATCTTCAAAGAGGTCTTCCTCTTCCGGAAACCCTTTACTCCTCAAGTACAGAAATTCCGTTCGATAAAGACCGATGCTTACCCCGCCATAGTCCCTCACGGCGGCAACTTCCTCGAGGAATTCGATATTGGCCGTGATGGAGACGTGTTGACCGTCAGGTGTCACCGCCGGAAGGTGGCCCTGTCTCGCGATGCTCGACCGGTAGTCCTCCAGCTGAAGTTTTTTCTCCTGGTAATAAATAATAGCGCTGTCATCGGGGTTGACAACCACCACACCGGTGCTGCCGTCCACAATCAGGAGATCACCGTCCGCGACCACATGGGTTGCGCTCTCCAGCCCCACAACCGCGGGAATTTCCAGGGCCTGGGCCAGGATGGCTGTATGGGATGTCCGCCCTCCCACATCGGTAATAAACCCCATGACCCTTCCGATATTCAGTTCCGTGGTATCCGCGGGGGACAGGTCATGGGCCACGATGATGACCCTTTTATCAATCTCGGAAAGGCTTTGCTGGGATTTTCCGCTAAGCGTTCTTAAGATTCTTTCAGTGACGTTCTCCACATCGCTGATGCGGTTGCTGATATATTCATCATCAATCTGTTCGAAGACTTCGCGGATTTTTTCCAGGGATTTCTTCAGTGCCCATTCGGCATTGATTTTTTCATCCAGTATCGTGCGGATGGTCGAATCCTTGAGCATACTGTCCTTGAGGATCATCAAATGACTGTCCAAGATAAAGCCGAGATCGTTCAGTTTCTCCGCCATTCCGTTTTTGAGGGACAGCATCTCCTTTTCAACCACTCGAAGCGCCTCTTCAAATCGCGCCACTTCATCGTTTAAGTGTTCCGTATTGACCAGATACTGATAGAGGATTTTGACTTTGCTTCGATCCACAAGGTGAGCCTTGCCAATAACTATACCCGGATAAACGGCTATGCCTTTTAAGGATTTTTCCCCGGCAACCGCGTCTTTGTTCATCTGTTCTCTCCGAAATTTCCTTCAAACAGCGTATCCATTTCCGTCATGAGCGCCTCCGCATCTTTCCCGACAATCCGTACTTCCATCTCAGTGCCCTTGGGACAGGCCAAAGTGAGGATTGAAAGGATATTGGAACCGTCCACCTGACGTCCATCTTTTTCAAGAAAAACTTGAGATTCGTAGCGGTCAGCCAGCTCAACGATTTTCGCCGCGGCACGCGCATGAAGTCCCAGGCTGTTTCGAATTTTGAGACGTCTGACCACTTCCATTTATCATGAATCCTTCCTCAATTCCTTCCTGATGAGGCACTCCTTATAAACCCTTCGATATGCCAGATTTTCTTCTTCCGCAATAACGCCTGCAATATCCCTGACACTCATGGTGTTTTCCTTTAGAAGGCGCTCGATGGCATCCAGCGCAGTTTGGTTCAACACTTCGGAATCCTTTCCCGAAATGTCTCCGGAGACCACCAGTGTGAATTCTCCCCTGGTTTTTTCAGGCGTTAATCCGTTCAGCAACTCCGCCGGTGTACCCCGACGGATTTCTTCAAACATTTTGGTCATCTCCCGAAACAATACCATCTGCCTGGAACCAAAGACACGCTTCATATCTGAAAGGGTTGCCATGATCCGATGGGGAGACTCATAAAAAATCATGGTGCGTGTTTCAGAAGCCAGCCCTTCCAGTTCCTTTTTCCTCCTACCGGGCCGGTTTGACAAAAATCCTAAGAAATAAAACGCGCCCACTGAAAAACCACTGACTGAAAGTCCGGCCACGGCAGCACATGGCCCGGGGATCGGGATCGTTCGGATCTCTCCTTCAATGGCCGCCGAAATGAGCATGATACCCGGATCCGAAATGCCCGGCGTTCCCGCATCGGAAACAAGCGCCAGTTTCATTCCGTTTTTAAGCTCTGAAATAAACTTTTCCGTCCTGCTTTTCCGGGAATGCTGGTTGTAAGTGGCGATTTTTGTTCTGATATCGTAGTGATCGCAAAGCCCTTTGGTATGGTTCCGGTTCTCGGCCAGGATCAGATCCACTTCTTTTAAAACCCGCAAGGCCCTCAGGGTAATGTCTTCCAGATTGCCGATAGGCGTCGCCACCACATACAGAACACCGTGTTCCTGAGCCATTGATGATGAGGGTCTTTCATCCATACGCC
>JAJDOH010000312.1 GCA_022340265.1 Deltaproteobacteria bacterium
ACCACCAAAGAGATTGCCGAATCCATGTGCATCTCAGTGGATACGATCCAGACCCACCGGAAAAACATTCGTAAGAAATTGGGCCTACGGGGTATGGATGTTAATCTCTTCACTTTCCTCAATACCCAAAACCCACAGAAAATAGTTCTCTCCGCCCCATTTGATGGGTAGTCAGATATCGCCAATAAATCCCCAATCCGTCCTCTTGAAAAGCGCTTTCATTCTTTCGTATCTTAGACCAGGTCCGTAAGTTTTCCTCTGCAATACCGAAAAAGAGGTTACCTGTTAATGGATGGAGATAAAGTGCATATGAAGACTGCGGCGTTGCGCGATTTTTTCATCACCCGGGATGCCTCGGAGATGGCTGAAGCCTACCGGTCCATAATGGACGCAGCAGAAACGCCCGCCCCTATTCCGGAGAACTGGGAATCCGTAGAGTTTGCTTATAATCGCCTGTTCGTAGGACCAAAAGCCGTTTTAGCCCCCCCCTATGCATCCGTATACCTGGACTCGGAACCCCAGTTCATGGGTGCCTCGACCATGAGGGCTCGACAGATATACGGCATGTTGGGCCTCACCTCTCCATGGAAAGGGTCTCTGCCCGATGACCATCTGAGTTTGGAGTTGGATGCTTCCATCCACCTTAAAGCGGCTTTAAACAAAAACGATTCCGAAGAGATGAAGGCGCTTTGGCACTATTTTCTCATTGATCACCTTGGCCTGTGGATCCCCCGGTTTGTTGAAAGGATCCGGGCCGGCAAGAGCGTACCAAAGGCCATCCTTTTCGCGGCCGATCAGCTAATGGATTGGCTGAGGAAAGAGATTTCGACCGAGGTGGGTCGAGAAAGTAAACCTATAAATTCATAGGAGGTAGAATTTCATGAGCAGACGGTTTAAGGAAAAGATCGAACAGGCGCTCGATTGCCCTGTGACCCGACGGAGCTTTCTAAAAGCCCTGTTGGCATCCGGGGCGGTCGCCGCCATGCCCGGGGGGATCCTGCGACCCCTCATGTCTGACGCCGGCATTGTCTATGAAGGGGATTATCAGATCTTTCGCAATGCCTGCCCCCGCAACTGTTACGATACGTGCAGCATCAAATCTTATGTGAAGGATGGCGTGCTTCAGTTCATAGAAGGTGCTCCGGAATCCACCTTCACGAAAGGAGGGGTGTGCCAGAAAGGATATGAATATGTTCGGCGGGTGTACAGCCCCGATCGCATCAAGTATCCCATGATGCAGGAGGGTCGGGGAACGGGAAATTGGAAGCGTATTTCCTGGGATCAGGCCATGGATAAAATCGCAAAAAAGATCCTTGAGCTTAAAGAGAAAGACGGCTCCCTGCTGGGTCTTGCACTCAGTAAATACTCCGGAAATTTCGGCATCACCAACTATTGCGTCGAGGGCATGATGTCATCCCTGGGCTATACCACGCGTCTCGTGGGAACCCCTTGCTGGCCGGCGGGCATTGATGCACAAAACTTCGACATGGGTGATATGTGGTGTAACGACCCGGAGGACATTGTTCACAGTCGATATATTATCCTATGGGGCGTCAATCCCGCTGCCTGTTCCATCCATTCCGTCAAATATATATATGAGGCCAAGGACCAGGGGGCCAAGGTTGTGCTGATCGATCCGGTCTTCAGTGAAACGGCGGCCAAAGCGGATGAGTACTGGCAGACCAAAACGGCCACCGACGGGGCCCTCGCTTTGGGCATGGCGCGGCACATCCTGGATCGGGGGCTGGAGAATCGGGAATGGATCCGGCAGAATACCATCGGTTTTGATGAATTTGCCGACTATCTCAGAAAGAATGTCACAGTTGATTGGGCCGCAAAGGAGTGCGGCATACCCGCCGCGCAGATTGTCCGTGTGGCGGAAGAATTTGCCACGGCCGACCCGGCCACCATATGGATTGGGTATGGTCTCCAGCGCCACACAAACGGCGGTGCTGCCGTAAGGGCCATAGACGCCCTCGTGGCCATGACCGGCAATATCGGCAAAACAGGTGGCGGGGCACGCTACGGCCACCTCTATACATGGGGATTCAACTACCACGCCCTCATCATGAAACAACCGGAAGGATCCAAAGGATGGTTGGGCAAAGCCGGACCCAAGGGCGAATTTGATTTTTCCAAGGGTGACGCCGCCAAGTACACGGATAGGGCGCTCAATATCAACAAGACGGCCCAGGAGCTTCTGGATGCTAAAAACCCGACGGTTAAAATGCTCTGGGTCTCCTGTAAGAATCCAATCAGTCAGGACTTTGATCGAAATAAACTGGAAAAGGCCTTGAAACAGCTTGAGATGATTGTGGTGGTCGATCAGTTTCACAATCAAACCGTGGAACTGGCCGATATTGTCCTGCCGGTGACCACCCTGTTCGAGGAATGGACCGAGAATGTCTCCTACTGGCACTACTGGCTCAGTCTCAATGAGCAGGCCATAAAGCCGATGTTTGAAGCTAAATCAAACCTTGAGATCGCAGCATGCCTCTCCGCCAAGATGAACGCACTTTCCCCCGGGTCATGCACCTATCCCACAAAGATAGACACCAAGAAGTGGATGGTTGATGAGTTCAACAAAGGTATTTATGATCTGTTCGGAATAGAATCCTGGAAGGATTTGAGGAACGGTCCCCGCAAGGCCAAGGTGAATCCTGCTTCCTGGCACGACCTCAAGTTTAAGACGCCGTCCAAGAAATACGAATTCAAATCCGAAACAGCGGCCAAATGGGGTAATAAGGCCTTGCCGGAATACAAATCCCCCCGGAAACCGTACGCGCCTTTCCACCTCCTAACGCCGCACTCCAAGTTCGGCATCCATTCCCAATTTATTAATATTGACTGGATGCATGATTTTAATCCCGAACCATATGTCTATATCAATCCTCAGGTCGCAAAGAAGAAAGGTATCAGTGACGGAGATACGGTTCGCGTCTTTAACAAGATCGGTGAAGTGACCCTTCAGGCCAAACTGACGGACGATGTGGCGTCGGACACCCTGCTCATGTATGAGGCATGGTTTAGGAAGAATAAATTCAACGTCAATGACCTTGTGGATGATACGTCGGCGGACATGGGTGCCTATAAAACAGGCGCCCCGGGAGTGGCCATTCATGACCAGTTTGCCGACGTGACGAAAATATAGGAGGTATGGGCTTATGAAAAAACAGATCGGATTTTCCATCAATGCCCAGCGCTGCATCGGGTGTAATACATGCGCAATGGCATGCAAGAATCAGTACCATCAGGAGGTGGGCGTGGTGTGGCGCACCGTTTATCCGCTGAGCGAAGCCATATATCCTCATCGGGAGCGGGCTTTCTATTCACTGGCCTGCAACCATTGTGAGCGCCCCACCTGTCTCGAGGTCTGCCCTGTTGAGGCCTATACCAAGCGGGATAAAGACGGCGTGGTCGTCCACAACCAAGACAAGTGCATCGGTTGTGGAAATTGTATTCGATCCTGTCCTTTTGGTGCCCCGAAATTCAATCCTATTCTAAAAAGGGCTGAGAAATGCAGCTTCTGCTGGCAACGACAGGATGCAGGTCTAAAACCGGCCTGTGTTCAAGCCTGCCCCACGGAAGCACTTCAACTTATTGATTTAACGGTTTTTAGCGAGTCTGGCGCCACCAAAAACGCTCCTGGCTTTCCCAACTTTCCGCATCTTAATCCATCTGTCCGTTTTTGGGCGCCCAGGCAGCCGAAAGTGATAAGGAGGGAAGCGACATGAATAATATGGAATTGACATTGGTCATTTTCACGGTATTGGGCCAGGCATCCGTGGGTCTGGCGGTTATGGCGGCCTTGCGCCAGTTAAGCGCGGCGGAAGGGCCGGAAATACCCTCTCTGAGCACGGAGTGGCTGGTCACGGGATTGGTGCTATT
>JAJDOH010000313.1 GCA_022340265.1 Deltaproteobacteria bacterium
GAAGCACTCGAAAACGGGAGGAGAAAGGTATTCCCGATTCGCAGTTTGTGATGCTGGGCAGCGAGCCGGATATCTATCTGGTGGATCAGATTTTTTCGCCCTTTGAGGCAGCCGCGCCCTCCTGGCTTAAGAAAAGCCCCGTCAAAGTGCCCGAGAATGATATTCGGAAAATTACCTGTACCGGACCTGATGGCACGGTACGCTACACCTTTGAACGACCGGAGAAAGGAAAAGCGCTTGAACTGTCCAATCCGCCTGCGAAGCGGGCTGTAAAAGAGTCGGCTTTAAACCGGCTTGCCGGAGCACTCAGCGGATTGGAGATTCAGGACGTGGCAGATCCCTCCACTCCCCCCAAATCCCTGTCACAAGGCGTTTCCCCTCGTCTGGATTACACCCTTTATAACGGTATGACCTACCATGTTTATCCCGGGCTTACCTGTTCACCGGGTATTCCGTGCTATCTGAGGCTTCAAGTGGATTTCACGCCCTCTGCCGACGAAACCACATCAAGAAAGGACAAAGATAGTGCAGAGAAAAAAAGCGACGGTGCGCTGATGACAGAGGCCACTTCATTAAACGCCCGTCTGAGCCCATGGTTTTTTGTTCTTCCCCAATGGCAGCATGAGGCTTTCTTCACCACCCTTGGTGACCTGCTTGAAGAAGCAAAGAAAAGTTAGAATAAATGGAGCTATGTTATGGATGAGATTTCGCCTCCCCGATCAAAAGATTTTATCCGCCAGATTATTGCCGACGATCTGGCTTCAAACAAACACCAGGGCCGTGTCGTAACCCGTTTTCCGCCCGAGCCGAACGGTTACCTTCATATCGGCCATGCCAAATCCATATGCCTCAATTTCGGTGTTGCCAATGAAAATGGGGGGGTATGCCATTTGAGGTTTGATGATACCAATCCCACCAAAGAAGAGGTGGAGTACGTGGAATCCATCAAATCTGATGTCAGGTGGATGGGCTTTGATTGGGGAGAACACCTCTATTATGCCTCGGATTATTTTGACCAGCTCTACACGTATGCGGTGATGCTGATTGAAGCGGGAAAGGCCTATGTCTGCAGCCTGCCGCCGGAAAAAATTCGGGAATATCGGGGTACGCTGAAAAAGCCCGGTAAAGACAGCCCTTATCGGGGAAGGTCCGTGGATGAAAATCTTGACCTCTTTGAGCGGATGAAGGCAGGGGAATTTGAAAACGGCACGCATGTGCTGAGAGCCAAAATTGACATGGCTTCCCCCAATATTACCATGCGGGACCCGGTGATTTACCGTATTCTGAAAAAGTCCCATCATCGTACCGGAGACAAGTGGTGCATTTATCCCATGTACGATTTTACCCACTGCCTGTCCGATTCCATTGAAGGGATCACCCATTCTCTTTGTACGCTGGAGTTCCAGGACAACCGAGCCCTTTACGATTGGGTACTGGAGAACCTGCCGGTAAAATGTCAGCCAAGACAGTACGAGTTTGCACGTCTCAACCTCACCAATACGATCATGAGCAAGCGACTGCTGCTTAAACTGGTGCAGGACGGGCTTGTGGACGGATGGGATGACCCCCGCATGCCCACGCTCTCAGGACTCAGGCGGCGCGGATACACGCCACGGGCCATTCGGAATTTCTGCGAACGAATCGGGCTGGCCAAGAAGAACAGCGAGGTGGATATTGCACTCCTGGAACACTGCATACGGGTGGATCTCAACGAACGCGCTCATCGTGTCATGGCGGTATTGCGCCCGTTAAAAGTTATTATTGACAATTATCCGGAGGGCCAGACGGAAGACCTGGTATTTCAGAACCACCCCGAGGATGCGGCTATGGGAACCCGTATGGTTCCCTTCTCCCGTGAGCTCTACATTGAGCAGGATGATTTCAGGATAGATCCGCCAAAGAAATTTTTCCGTCTGGCGCCGGGCCGGGAGGTGCGACTGAGATATGCCTACTATATCACTTGTGTGGATGTGGAAAAAGATGAGAAAACCGGTGAAATTCTGGCAATACATTGCACCTATGATCCGGAAACAAAAGGGGGGAGTTCTCCGGACGGGCGAAAGGTCAAGGGGACCATTCACTGGGTTTCCGCTGCCCATGCACTCGAGGCGAAAGTGCGTCTTTATGATCATCTCATGAGTAAACCTAATGAAGATGCGAAGGAAGAAACCGGTTTTGCCGATCTGTTGAACCAGAATTCATTGGAAGTACTGGACGCCTGTCGCGTTGAGCCTTCGCTTAAAGATGCTGACCCGGGTACAAAAGTCCAGTTTGAAAGATTAGGGTATTTCAATGTGGATCCCATTGATTCATCCCCCGGGAAACCTGTTTTCAACCGAATTGTATCCCTCAGGGACACCTGGGCCAAAATTGAGAAAGCCCAAGAATCAAAATAGACCGAAATAGCGCTCCCCTTAAGACCGCTCCCCCCCGTTCCCATGCTCCGGCGTGGGAACGCATACCCAAGCCCCCCATGTTTTATGCCGTCCCAATGGTAACGACACGGATATATTGACATCAACAGGTTGATTCAATATATTCGTTATGGAGGTAGAACCCACCCAGGTTCTCCGCCGACGGTGCTGGAAAGGGATCCTCAAATGCTCACATTTTTCCTAAGGAGGCTTATGATGGGTGAACAAGATCGGTTAGAAAAAAAGATGGATCGAAGGACGTTTCTCAAGGTCACGGGCGCTGTGGGATTGGGCCTGACCGCAACCTCGTTCGGGGTTCCAACCCTGCTTAAAGCTGAACCGAAACCCATTAAAATCGGCTCGGTTCAGCCGGCGACCGGACCGCTTGCGGTGATCGGACAGGGACAGCGCAGGGGAAATCAGCTCGCGGTGGATTATATCAACGCCATGGGCGGCATCAAATCCATGGGAGGCGCCAAGCTTGAACTCCTTCTGGGTGACAGCGAAACCAAGGCCGAGGTGGGTCGCGGCGAGGCGGACCGGTTGATCAAAGACGGTTCGGTGGTGCTGGTGGGCGCGTTCCAGAGCGGTACGGGCATGGCCATTGCAACCTTGGCCGAACAGAGACAGATCCCATTCGTCATGGATGTTGCGGCGCTGGATGCTATCACCCAGAAAGGGTATAAATACAGCTTTCGCATTTTCCCCACGGTCACCACCTTCGGAAAGACGGCCTGCAAATACATCGAACAGATGATCAAGGAGAAAAAGGTGACCCCGAAAAGGGCGGTGGTCACCAACACGGGCGACCCATTTGGAAAAGGTCAGGGCGGAAATTTCATCAAATGGTTCAAGAAATCCGGTATTCCGGTGGAAATTGTAGAGCACATCACCTATCCCTTGGGGATTCATGATCTTTCGTCGGAAGTGGCAAAAATAAAATCCGCCAAGCCGGATCTTCTTTTTCCCGTGTGCCGGCCCGGAGACTCCATTATTCTCACGCGACAGCTGCTCAAACAGCGGGTCCCCCTCATGGGGATCATCAGTCCGGGAAGTCCGGGGTGGTACGAACCCAAGGTGATCGCGGACCTGGGAAATCTGGTCTACTATGTGATGGACAATGTTCCGTGGATCAACCCTGCCAGCCCGGTTTACCAGAAAGCCAATGCGCTGTTCAACAAGAAATACGGCGGCTATCTGGACACCAATTCCGGCTATGCCTACACCGGCGTCCTGGTGATTGCCGATGCACTGGAAAGGGCCGGGTCCGCCGACAGCGATAAGCTTGTGGCCGCTCTCAGAACCACCGATCTGAAAGCCCAGCCCATGGTGGGAGATGCCATTCGTTTTGCGGAAAACGGCGACAACATCAACGCCGCGACGGCCATGGTTCAGGTGCTGCCGGATCCGGATCCCGAAAAAAGGGTCAAGGTCGTTCTGCCCAAGAATTTTGCACAGGCGGATTACGTGTTTCCCGCCCCCCAGATCTGGGACAGAGGATAATGGATACCACCCTTGCCCTGCAGCTTTTGATTCAGGGTGTTTTGCTGGGAGGGCTCTACGGGCTCATTGCCCTGGGGCTCTCCCTTATTTTCGGGGTAATGGGGGTGATCAATTTCGCCCACG
>JAJDOH010000038.1 GCA_022340265.1 Deltaproteobacteria bacterium
CCGCGAATATGAGCAAAAAGTCGAGCGCGACAGTGCCGCGCTGGATGAGCTGCATCTCGAGAGACAGCAGCTTCACGCAGAGGAAGTACAATGGGCACGGCGGCATTTGCTGCTGGTGGAAAAAGGCGTGGTGATCGATGCTTTTCACCGCGGACACCTCAGTCAGACTGTCCAGGAGAAGTTGCTTGCGGATATCGATGCGCAGTTACTGCGTCTCGAATCGGGAGAAACAGACGAGCCTACCGAGCAAGAGTCGTCCCCGGGCCGCACCGATGCACATAACCCGACGGAATCATCGGCATAAATAACGATCGATCGCGATGAGGTCACCACGACATTTGAAAAGAGAAAGCCATGACAGATAAGCTTGTCGAGCACAAGCAGCACATCGACAAGCACTGCCAAGATATGCCGGAAATCCGGAACTGGAGCAAAAATTGGGGTCGTCGCCGGACGGCCTCAGTCAAGCCGAGGCGCAGAAACGGCTGACCCAATATGGACCGAACGAGATTGAGGAAAAGAAAACCAATCCGTTCCTGAAATTTCTCACCTATTTTTGGGGTCCCATCCCGTGGATGATCGAAGCGGCCGTGATCCTTTCGGCGGTCGCCCGGCACTGGCCGGACTTTGCCATCATACTGCTTCTGCTTCTGGCCAACGCCCGTGGTCGGATTCTGGGAAGAACACCAGGCGGGCAACGCCATCGAGGCCCTGAAGGCCAAGCTGGCGATCAAGGCGCGGGTGAAACGGGATGGGAAGTGGACCGCCCCGGAGGCGCGTGAGCTTGTGCCGGGCGACGTCATCCGCGTGCGTCTGGGCGACATCGTGCCGGCGGATGCGCGATTGCTGGAGGGTGACCCGGTGGAAGTGGACCAGTCCGCGTTGACGGGAGAGTCGTTGCCCGCCACGCGCAAATCCGGCGAGGCGGTGTTTTCGGGGTCGATCATCCGCCAGGGCGAAATCGGCGCGATGGTGTACGCCACCGGTTCAAACACCTACTTCGGCAAGACCGCGCAACTGGTTCAGGAGGCGCACACCGTCAGCCATTTCCAGCGTGCCGTGCTGAAGATCGGCAATTACCTGATCATCCTCGCAGTGACCCTGGTCGCGGTGATTATCACCGTCGCGCTCTTTCGCGGCGACCCGATGCTCACCACGCTTCAATTCGCCTTGGTATTGACGGTGGCCGCGATTCCCGTGGCGATGCCCACGGTGCTGTCCGTGACCATGGCGGTGGGCGCGCGCCTGCTGGCCAAAAAAGAGGCGATTGTGACCCGCTTGGCGGCCATCGAGGAATTGGCGGGCGTGGACGTGTTGTGCTCGGACAAGACCGGAACCCTGACCCAGAACAAGCTGACGCTGGGCGATCCGTTCAGCGTAAACAATGTCCCCGCCGAGAAAGTCATTCTCAACGCCGCGCTGACGTCGCGCGCGGACAATAAGGACCCTATTGATTTGGCCGTGTTGGGCGGTTTGAAAAATGATCAGGCTTTGAAAGGCTACCAGGTGGTTCATTTCCAGCCGTTCGACCCGGTGCATAAGCGCACCGAAGCCAGCGTCAAGGGCGCGGACGGAGAGGAGTTCAAGGTGACCAAGGGCGCGCCGCAGGTAATCCTGGAGTTGTCGGCCAATGCCGGGCAGGTCAAGCCCGAGGTCGAGAAGGCCGTCAACGAATTTGCGGCGCGCGGCTTCCGTTCATTGGGTGTGGCTCGGGCGGACGTGCAAGGCGCATGGCAGTTCCTCGGCGTGTTGCCGCTTTTCGACCCGCCCCAGGAAGAAGCCAAAACGACCATCACGACCGCCCGACAGATGGGAGTAAACGTCAAGATGGTTACGGGCGATCAAGTGGCCATCGCTCGGGAAACCGCCGGGAAATTGGGGCTGGGCGTAAATATCCTCGATGCCGGCGGCTTCGGCGACACGAAGCATCACGAGACAGCTCAGTTGGCGGAGTCCATCGAAAAAGCGGACGGATTTGCCCAGGTGTTCCCCGAACACAAGTTCCACATTGTAGACGTCCTGCAGCAACGCGGCCACATCGTCGGCATGACGGGCGACGGGGTGAACGACGCCCCCGCGCTGAAAAAGGCCGACTGCGGCATCGCCGTTTCGGGCGCGACGGACGCGGCGCGCGCGGCGGCGTCCATCGTGCTGATGACGCCCGGCCTGTCGGTGATCATCGATGCGATCAAGGAGAGTCGTAAAATATTCCAGCGGATGAACAGCTATGCCATATACCGCATTGCCGAGACGCTGCGCGTTCTATTGTTCATGACGGTAGCGATCTTGGTTTTTAACTTCTATCCGATGACCGCAGTGATGATCGTGATGTTGGCGTTGCTCAACGACGGGGCGATCCTTTCCATTGCGTATGACAACGTTCATTACAAGGACAAGCCCGAGGCCTGGAACATGCGCATGGTGCTGGGGGTCGCCACGGTGCTGGGCGTCGTCGGACCCGTGGCTGCGTTTGGTCTGTTTTACCTCGGCGAGCGTGTCTATCACCTCGACCGTGCGCACATCCAAACGCTGATGTACCTGATGCTGTCCGTGGCGGGACATCTGACGATTTTTCTGACGCGCACGCGCGGCCCGTTCTGGTCCATCCGTCCCGCGCGGATTTTATGGATGGCCGTGCTCGGCACACAAGCCGTGGCGACGTTGATCGCGGTTTATGGGCTGTTTATGACACCCCTCGGCTGGGGTTGGGCCGGATTCGTATGGGGATATGCGCTGATATGGGCGATTTTGAGTGACCGCGTTAAACTGCTCGCGTATCGGGTGTTCGATCCAACTGCGGCGCCCCTATTGACCAGGGAAACTGTCGATGTGACGCCGCAGATCGCAAAGCGAGCCTATGAACTCTACGAGCAGCGAGGCCGCCAGGACGGTCGAACAGTTCAGGACTGGGAGCAGGCGGAGCGGGAGATTCGGAAAGATGAAGCTAAAGCCGAGTCCAAGCCTGAATCCAAAGTCGAACCTCAGCCTGAAGCCAAAGAGGAGCCTAAACCCAATAAATGAAACGACGCGAACCGCGCGGCGGGCATGGCCGAAAGAATGAAGATGAGAATCAATTCCACTTAATCAGCGAGCGCACGGTCCGATAGAAATGATTAAACTTAGTAGGGTAAAATGACTGAAAAAGCTCGTACAATGGCAAAACATTCGGGCATGGGGGCCATTCCCCATACAAAGGGTGTGACCTTTCGGGTATGGGCACCCCATGGCTCTTGTTCTTACTTCGCCCGGTATTCCGATGATTTTTCAAGGACAGGAGTTACTGGAGGATCGGTGGTTCCAGGATAAAGATCCCATCGATTGGTCCCGAGCTGAGGACGAAAACGATATTCTGGGAATGTACCGGGATCTGATCGGCCTGCGGTGCAACCGGTCAGGCGTGACGCGGGGGCTGTGCGGACAAAACATCGGTATCTATCATTTTAACATTGAGACCAAACTCATTGCATTCCATCGTTCGGACAAACAAGGCCCGAAAGATAGCGTCGTTGTGGTGGTTAATATGATGAATCAAAATCGCGATGGCTATGTCATCGGTTTTCCACGGGTTGGATTGTGGAAAACGCGATTTAACAGTGACTCTTATGTCTACGACCCAAATTTCGCTAATTATCCCGCCCCTGACGTCGAAACCCGTGCGGAAAAAACCGATGGGTTGCCCTGCTGCGGTGAAATCGGCATTGGACCGTACATAGTGGTGATTTTTTCACAGGATGAATAGGAAAGCGTATGATTTCAATAAATTCTTTTTCCGACAGACGGGTCAAAGGCGATCTCATCATCGATGCCGGCACCTCCTAGTTCCAAGATACCGACTTGCGTACCCGCAAGCTGGCGTCGAGGCAGCATGATCTGCTCGTGGTTGCTGGATCTCACTGCCACCTCGATCCTAAACGGACCTGGTTTGAAGAACTACACCGGCCGTGTGTCGGATTCTGGCGAAGGGCGATGGACGATCCCGGCTGCTATTGACGAAGCCGTGCCAGCCATTGTTCTCAGCGCCGCGCTCTACGACCGCTTTAGCTGGTGAGGTGATTCGGATTTCGCCAATCGTGTGTTGTTTCCAATGCGTAAGCAGTTTGGCGGGCATGATGGGAAGAAGAAGAAGGGCAAAAGCTGAAATGAACAAGACCAATAGCAGTAAAACACGGTCCGACGCGCTGGTGCTGTTCGGCGTCACGGGCGATCTCGCGCATAAGAAGATATTTCCGGCGTTATACACGATGGTGAAGCAGGACGCCCTCAAGGTCCCAGTGGTCGGCGTCGCTTCCTCGAAGTGGAGCCTGGCAGGAGGTGCCGTGGTACCTGCGTTCCGGCAAATGTCTGGCGGCAGCAGCGGCCGAGGTCCTGGTGGAGTTAAAGCCGCCACCGCAAAGGCTGTTCGACGATTCAGCGCCGGTGGCCGGTCGGGCCAATTATCTGCGCTTCCGGCTCTCCCCCAACTCCGCCGTCGCCCTCGCCGCACGCGTCAAGC
>JAJDOH010000115.1 GCA_022340265.1 Deltaproteobacteria bacterium
GTTCATTCAGGTATGTTGTTCATCATCCGAAACATAAGGTCGCAACTGAAATCCTGGAGGTTTGAACTTGCAGTTTTTTCTTGCTTTCAACCGATTAAAAACAGTCATCATGACCAGCCTGGCGTTTTTGATTCTCTCCGCCATGTTGCTCACTTATGTGGTGACGGCCAAACTGGCTGAACGGGACCTAATCGATGCGCATGTAGACAGAGGGAGACTGTTACTGAAGGCCATCAAGATTGTCGCTCTTGATGAAAAACTGGGAAAAAAAGTTGAACATGCGAAAGGGCTTGAGAGAACGATATTTGCGAGACATGCGCTCTCCCTGCTTCAAATGAGTGCATTTTCCGGGATTTTGATCCGGAACAGACATGGGTTAACGGTTTTTTCCCATGGTGACTTGAGCGCTATGGCTGCTATAAAAAATGATTTAATGCCTCTTTCCTCCCATTCCATTCGCGTTGATTTTTCCGGAAAAACGTGGGGGTTGTTCTGGCGCGCACCCAGATATGTTGTCCTTGCGTGGCCCCTACAAATTCCAGGTGGTTTTCAAGGATCGCTCTACATCTTTTCCGGGCTGGGACCCATTTACAAGAAAATAAGAGCATCGGAACCGGTCATTCTTGCATATATTGCCATGAATGCCCTTATACTCGTTTTATTCGGCATCTACCTCCTTTCGAGAACCGTTGTACGCCCCATTAACAGGCTGGTTGCGGTCACCGAAAGATTCGATGGGGATATTCCTGTTCTGGAGAAAGGCGAATCCCCCAACAACGAAATTGGTCAGCTTTCACAATCTCTCAATCGCATGTTGCGGCAGCTTGATGCCAACGAGCGAAAGCTCAAAGAAAATATTGTTTCTCTGGAGGCAGCCAATCGGGAGGTCAGGCGGGCACAGAATGAAATGGTGGCGTCCGAAAAAATGGCTTCGGTGGGGCTTCTGGCCACCGGTGTGGCCCACGAAATCGGCAATCCGCTGGGCATTATGCTCGGTTATATAGAATTGCTGCAAAGGGAAGATCTCACTGCGTTGGAACGGAAGGATTTCCTTCAACGGATGGAAACCGAGATGACGCGGATCCACCGAATTATTCGGGATCTCCTGGATTTTTCGAGACCTTCCACCGGTGACGAACAGCTTGCAGATGCTCATGAAACCCTGGAGGAAGTCCTCGCCGTCATCGGTCCGCAGCCCCTGTTTGAAAAGGTTCACATTGAAAGAACATTTCATGCGAATGCCGTGACTGTAAAAATAGCGAAAGATTTGCTGAAGCAAGTCTTTTTTAATATTATTATTAATGCGGCTGATGCCATGGCCGGTAAGCGGAACTTTGATGGAAACGATTCGCAATCGATTCTCACCATTGAAAGTTTTAACGAAGGCGAATCATTAATCATGACTTTTTCAGATACAGGGTGCGGTGTGAGCCCGGAAGACTTAAAACACATATTTGATCCGTTTTTTACAACCAAGTCACCCGGAAAGGGAACGGGACTGGGGCTTTCCATTTGCTATACCATTATAGACCGCACTGGTGGGAGGATCAGCGTCGAAAGCGAATCCGGCACCGGAACCACCGTGATCCTTGAAATACCGGTTTACAATAATGAAGATGAGGAGACGTGTTGTGCCAAAAAGCCTAGTACTGGTCATTGATGACGAAATAAATATGCGCCATATACTGGAATTCATGCTGGTAAAAGAAGGCTATTCGGTTTTCTGTGCCGAAGATGGTTTGACGGCCCTGAAGCTGATGGAAAAGGAGGATTTTGACTATATTCTTTGTGACATCCGAATGCCCAACATGGACGGAATGGCATTTTTGGGGAAGGCCAGGGAAAAATATCCCGAAAAAACATACATTATGATGTCTGCCTACGGCACTGTTGATACGGCGCTTGAAGCCATCAAAAGTGGCGCATACGACTATATTTCAAAACCCTTTAAAACGGATGAAGTTCTTCTGACGCTCAAAAAAGCGGAAGAACGGGAAAGGTTGAAAACTGAAAACGTGCATCTCCGACAAAAAATGGAAAAGATCCAGAACAAATATTCCTTTGACAGCATCGTGGCCAGAAGCGAAGCCATGGCAAAAGTCTTTGATCTGGTAGGGAAAGTTGCGGAACACAAAACAACCGTTTTGATAACGGGAGAGAGCGGTACGGGAAAGGAATTGATCGCCAGATCCATTCATACCAATGGCAAGCGAAAAGATGCGCCCATGGTCTCCATCAATTGCGGCGGAATACCGGAAAATCTTCTTGAAAGTGAACTGTTCGGTTACAAAAAAGGCGCTTTTACCGATGCCACGAGAGACAAACCTGGGCGCTTCGATGAAGCGCACAAGGGGACCCTGTTTCTTGATGAAATAGGAGAATTGCCATTTCCATTGCAGGTGAAACTGCTGCGGGTTTTGCAGGAGGAAGAAATCACTCCTTTGGGCGGAAGCGGGGCCAGAAAGCTTGACGTCCGGATCATCGCAGCCACTTCCAAGGATCTGGCCCAGGAAGTCAAACGGGGAAATTTCAGGGAGGAGCTTTATTATCGCATCAACGTCTGGAGAATTCATTTGCCTCCATTGAGAGATCGAAAAGGTGATCTTAGCCTGCTAACGGGGTACTTTGTGGATCAATTCAATAAGAAGCTGGGGAAGTCTGTGGATGGTCTTTCTTCGCAGGCCATGGGCATGATCATGGATTATCACTGGCCGGGGAACGTCAGGCAGCTTGAAAACACTATGGAAAGAGCGGTTTTGCTGGCGGGGGGGCGATGGATAACACCTGAGGATCTCCCTTCGAACCTCATGAAAAACCGAAAATCCCTTGAAGAAATTGATGGTTCGGAAGAGCTTTCCATCAAGATGGCCACCCGGCGCCTCCAGCGGGACTATATCACGAAGGCGCTCAAACGGACGGGGGGAAACAAGACTCAGGCCGCCAAACTCCTTGAGATCAGTCGCCCGATGCTGATCTCCAAGGTAAAGGAATACGGGATTTAAAAAAAGAGTGATTCCTTTACTGTCTCTCATCATATCATGAAAGCCCTGAACTCCTTTTTGTGGGGAACCGTCTGCGATACGATTTTTTCAATGCCGGATCCCGTGACACGAACATCATGAACGTCCCCTTCAGCTCCGTCACTGTATGAAAGGGTGATTTGAACCGCCAGGTCGATGGCCTCATCCAACAAATTGGCGCTCATGAGAACAGTGGGACCGGGAACCGAGACGGTATGAAGAAGAATATCATCTTTTACTGCGAGGTTCTGGAGTTTTTCATTTTCCCGTCTGTTTCGACCCACCACGATTTTTGCACTGTCATTGAGTCTGAAATGCCTTCCCAGTTTCAAGGCCTCCAGATGACGGGTGATCACCTGCGAATTTGCAGCGAGCAGGTCCTTTAAACGCCGGGAAAATTCCTTCTCCGTCAAAAGGCAACCCCCTGCGGGAGAAGGATAATCGCCGAGATTCAACTGTTCCGCCATGGCCATCTGTGGCTTTCTGGAACGGCCCTGAATTCCCAGGAGTTGTTCTCTTGCTACCCATCCTTCAGTTTCGGGGACGGCGGGCGGCAGACATTTTGCCGAAAGGGGCCTGAGCAGCAATCCCTGAAGACCACTTTCTCGGGCAACCAGGGCGAGGGCTTTCTTGTTCTGGCTCATGGGCCTTTGCCCCATGACCTCTCCACTGAAAACAAAAGAAGCGGCTTCAGATTCAAGCATTTCTCCGGCAATGCGGAACATCAGTGCGTGGCAGTCGATGCAGGGGTTCATATTCCCGCCGTATCCATGCTTCGGATTTTTGATCACGTTAAGATGCCGTTCAGTAATATCCACCACTTTAAACGGCAAACGCATGGCATTGGCCGAAATGCGGGCACGATCTGATGTAAAGAAGGGGGTTTCAAAAAAAAGGGCCAGAACATCAATGCCCTGTGCCCTTATGAGTTCAGCGGCCAGCATGCTGTCGAGGCCGCCTGAAAAGACTGAGATTGCTTTCATTGTATTGTTTTGATCTTTCTATAGGTCGGCGCTTGCCAGGGAAGCCACCAGATCTTTTTGTTCCTCGGTCAGTTCTTTGGGAATATCAATGTTGATTTCAACATAGGCATTTCCTTTGCCGGAACCGTTGTAGATGGGCAGCCCAAAGTTCTTAAGCCTGAATTTCGCGTTGTCCTGCGTTCCGGGGGGAATCTTAAGCTTGAGCACCTTTTTTTCCAGGGTGGGCACCTCGATATCCGCCCCCAGAACCGCCTCTGAAAACCTGATCTTTTGCTTCATGTACAAATCGGCATTGTCACGCTGAAACATGGGATGCGGGGTCTCTTTAATCTGAACGTAAAGATCTCCCGGGGGACCCCCATTGGGGCCCGGCTGGCCTTTTCCCTGCAATCTCAGTTTTTGTCCACCCTTTATGCCTGCGGGCACTCTTACGGAAACCTGTTCATGACGACCGTTAATCTGATAAGTGATGGTTTTGCTGGTGGTCTGGGAGAGTTCTTCCAGGGTCATGGGAAGTTCATAAATGAGATTCTGGCCTTTCATGCGCGGTTCCCGGTTTTGAAATCCACCAAAACCCCTGGAGCCGAAACCGTTTCCAAATATGCTGCTATAGCCTCCCTGAACTCTATCACCTCTGCCAAAACCAAATTCCTTAAAAATACTCCCAAGATCAAAATCCCTGAAAATATCTTCCTGAGAATACCGATTTTGAAAACCTTCAGCGCCAAACATTTCATATTGTTGCCTTTTTTCAGGATCGCGCAGTACGGCGTAGGCTTCATTTAAATCCTTGAATTTTGCTTCAGCAGACTTATCCCCTTCGTTATGATCCGGGTGATATTTCAGTGCCAGTTTGCGATACGATTTCTTGATTTGTTCAGCCGAGGCAGATTTATCTACCCCGAGTATTTTATAATAATCTTTTCCGGGCATGGTTTCAGAGTGTTTTTGATTAAAAAAGGTTTCTTAGCTTCAGCAGTAAAAATAACCACAAGCTTCAGGAAGTCAAGGCATTTGAATTCGAGGTGCCGTTATCTTTTTCCAGGTGAAAAAGCGTGGCGCCCACCGGGGCAAATGAGAGAAGCAGCAGATTCAATCCGGGGATGAGAAAAGGAAGACCAAATCCCAGATGAAAGGGAAGGGTGCCCAACAGAAACCGAAAACGGCTGGAAAAAGAATTCATCCGTCTGGCGGGTACCAGGTCGGTATTGTCCCACGCCAGAAAGATGGCCGCAATGGCCGATGAGAGGATCGTAATGGCGGGCCCCAACGGCGTTAGCCACCCCAGCAGCAGCAGAATTACCGCCAGCAGCACGGGTATGGTGGTCCGGGGTATTTCCTGCTTGACGAGATAAATGAAAAGACTGAACAGGGAAATTTTTTCCGGTTCCTCAACCCGGCCAGTGGACTGCCGTTCGGTGAGACGGGACATGTGGTCCATGATCAGAACACTGAAAAAAATCTGGGAAACCAGGTAGGAAAATATGGCCGATAAACCAAAAAGGGCAAGGGAGATCAACCAGGAGACCAGATACCATAGCCAGAGGATCCAGTGGCTTGAAGGTTTTTGCCAGATCATATCCAGTATTTCCTGATGATAGGCGAAAATGAGCGACGCCGCAACGATGGCCAGCAATATCACCACAACGAATCTTAACAGGCCCCAGAAGAAGAGTCGCCAGGTCTTAAGACCCACAAAAAACCCTCTGAAATTATAACCAATCCCTTTTAAAAACCCCATTTTTTCTGGTTGGCCTCAACTGCAATATTCTCAAGATTGAACTGTCATTTGGAACGGGAAACGGTTATCGGCCGCCGTTAATCCACCATTCGGCATCGTTATCAAACCACCATGTGTCGCTTCTGGAAGCCAAGATTTCGCGACCCAGTGCCTTACCGTTTTCAGTACCCAATCGTTTAAGCGCGTATGCCAGCCACTCTTTTGCATTGGGATTCCCTGCATCATGGTGTCCCTTCAATTCAAGAATCAGATCAAGTTGGTCCGCATCCTTTGCGATTTTCGCTTCCAGCGTACGGGCAGCGTTGAATTCGTTTGTCAATGCGACAATGTCATCACCAAATGGAAGACCCCTCGTCTGGTCGCGAATTGCCCTTTCTTCATCGACGGAGACGTACTTTTTGTTCACATAATTATGATCTCCCGTTCTTGCCTCCGGCAGATCATGGAACAAACACATGCGAACGGTTTTGTCAATATCGGCATCGGCTTCCATGGATGCCAGGACGTATCCCACAATGGCCGCTCTGAAAGAATGTTCCGCAACCGATTCGGCACCGGATCCTAGAAATTGATATCCGGTCCTGGGTGTTTTTTTAAGCATACCTGCTTCATGAAGAAATTCTACCGCGCGTTTTAGCATAACAATTTGTAAAAGAACCCGCTGATTGAATGATCCTCGATCCAGTGCCTGCTTGATTTATGCCGGCACAGTGTTTAGTATGGGACAATTTATAGAACAGCAAAGAATCAAAATCAATCCGTAAATGAAAAACCGTCATTTTGCATTGAAACGGAAAATGAAATGTCTGACATGAAAATATACACCTACCCGGAACCGGTCCTCAAAAGAAATGCTGAACCCGTAGAAAATATTGATGAAGGACTTCAAGAGATCATTGACCAAATGCTTGAAACCATGTATGCGGCTCCCGGCATCGGACTGGCAGCCAACCAGGTGGGCGTGCTCAAAAGGGTCATTGTCTTTGACGGTTCGCCGAGGGAAGAGGGGTCAAACCCCCGGGTACTGATAAACCCCGAAATCGTTGCGGCTGAGGGATCCATCAGGTGGGACGAAGCCTGTCTCAGTGTGCCCGATTATACTGCGGAGGTAAGCCGTAAATCCAACATTCGGGTTAAAGGGCTCGACCGGGATGGAAATCCTTTGGAGCTGGAAGCCAAAGATCTTCTGGCCGTATGCCTGCAGCACGAAATTGATCATCTGGACGGCATCCTTTTTATTGACCGTATCAGCAGTCTGAAACGCGCGCTCTATAAGAAAAAACTAAAAAAAAAAGAAAAAGGGAAATCGAATAAATGACGACGCATCAGATGCGGCCCCTGCCGGCAAAGCCCGGAATTATTTTCATGGGCACCCCGGATTTTGCGTTGCCGTCACTTAAAACACTGATTGATCATGGTCATCATGTTCAGGCTGTGGTGACACAGCCGGACAGGCCCAAAGGGAGAAGCGGAAAACCGGCACCACCCTCCGTAAAAGAGATGGCGGAGGACCTGGGCTTAAGCGTCCTTCAGCCGGAGAAGACGTCAGATGAATCATTTCGCCGGAACATCAGCACCTTTTCGCCCGATCTGCTCGTGGTGATTGCTTTTGGTCAGATCCTGAATGAGCCGCTCTTAAATATTCCCCGCTGGGGTGGATTGAATATCCATGCCTCCCTGCTGCCCAAATATCGGGGAGCCGCTCCCATACAGCAAGCCATCATAAACAATGAAGTGGAGACCGGGCTCAGTGCCATGCGAATGACCCCGGGACTTGATGCCGGCCCCATTCTTCTGCAGGAAAAAACGTCCATCGGGGTTCATGAAACAGCCGGGGAACTTCATGACCGCCTTGCAGAGATGGCTGCGCCATTTCTGCTCAAAACCCTTCGTGCCCTTTCTGAAAGTAATGTTCGCGAAATACCGCAGGACCATACCCGAGCCACCTATGCAGCAAAAATTGATCGAAATACCGGCCGCATTTTCTGGGATCGCACTGGGAATGAGATTTCAGCACTGATTCGAGGGCTTGATCCATGGCCGGGGGCCTATACGACGGTAAATGGAAAATCGTTGAAACTGTTTTCATCCCGCGTAATGAACAGCGGGGATGCGGGGATGGTGCCGGGAAGGATTAGGGGACATTCTGAGGAAGGGCTGATGGTGGAAACAGCTGACAGCGTCATTCTCGTATCGGAACTTCAACTTGCCGGCAGAAAAAGAGTGCGGGCATCGGATTTTCTGCGAGGATTTGCGCTGGAACCCGGAACCGTTCTCGGAAAATAAAAAATGAAAAATTCCACCCGTACCGTAGAGGGCAGTCAAACAGCGCAGGAACCGCTTCAACCGGATGCCATGGATTTAGGCACATTCACCAGGCCGCGAAAACGGGTCTTTATTTTTCTCCTGCTGGTAACGAGTCTCGTCCTCCTCGCGGTCGCGTTTCTTCTATGGTGGGTGCCCTACGTGGGCCTTTCCACTATCCATAAAGCGCTGCCGGTGGTTCTGGCGGTTTTGCTGGGTTGTGTCGTGCTGGTGAGCCTCGGGGCTGTTCTGACGCTTCTTTTTACGATCATTAGAGGAAAAAACCTCTTCTTCAACCGGCGCATCAGGGGCGTGGTGATCCGTGTGCTTTTCCCCCTGTTGGTAGGCGTGGGCAGGTGTTTTGGTATTCGCAAGTCCGAAATCAGAAGGTCCTTCGTGGCCATCAACAATCAGCTGGTCATGGCAGAGGCACAGAAGGTCAGTCCGGAGCAGATATTGATCCTGCTCCCCCATTGCCTGCAAAACCATGAATGTGCCGTGAGGATTACCGGCAATGTGCAGAACTGCAAACTGTGCGGCAAATGCAAAATCAAGAACCTCGCAACCCTGTCGGAAAAATATCATGTACATGTGGCGGTTGCTACCGGTGGTACCCTGGCACGAAAAATTGTGGTGGAAAAGCGTCCCAGGATTATCATTGCCGTTGCGTGCGAGCGGGACCTAACGAGTGGCATTCAGGATGCTTATCCCATCCCTGTTTTCGGTATTTTCAATCATAGACCCCATGGACCCTGTTTTGATACAGATGTCAATATCGATCTTGTGGAAAAAGGGTTGAAAACTTTTTTGCTCAACTGAGCGCTGATGTCCAGAAACCTTGCATTAAAATCTCTTAACAGCGCCACAAGTGCACCGGGCCAGGCGGAGCGCCGTCTGGAATTTCTTTTTTCCAAAAACCCCCAGCTCAGCGAGCGGGACCGTGCTCTCGCCGTTCATCTGGTGCAGGGGGTTCTGAGATGGCAAATCAAGCTGGACTGGATTCTGAAACAGTACGTCCGGTTCCCTTTTGGAAAAATTGATTCGGAAGTATTGAATATTCTCCGTCTGGCCTTGTTTCAGATCATTTTCCTGGATCGCGTGCCGGATTCCGCTGCCGTCAATGAAGCGGCAAAACAAGCTGGAAAAAAAGGCCGGAAACATGTGGTAAAATTTGTTAACGGCATTCTGAGACAGATCTGTCGCGAACAAAAGCAATTGCCTTACCCGCACTGCGAAAAGGAAAGGGATCTTTATCGTTCTGTTTACTATGCTTACCCCATGTGGCTGGTGAAAAAATGGACCCGTGAACTGGGTCCGGATGTGGCCTTGCAGTTGCTTAAGGCCGGGAACCAAACACCCAGGCTCGTTATCAGGGCCAACACATTGCAAAACAGCCGCGAGGTTTTGCTGGATTGCTTTGAAAAGGAAGGTATTGAAGCGAGAGCAGTTCCCTTTGCTCCTGAAGGGATTGAGTTGACCCATATGAGGGGATCCGTTTCGCGACTGAAGAGCTTTAAGAAAGGACTTTTTCAGGTCCAGGGTGAGGCGGCCCAAATCTGTGCTCACCTGCTGGCCCCCGGCAAAAGAGATCGGGTTGTGGACATGTGTGCCGGTCTCGGCGGTAAGAGCACTCATATGGCCGAACTGATGGGGGATCGCGGTTGGATTCTAGCCCTGGATACGAGCATCGATCGCTTGAGTGGCCTTAAGCGGAACACCGATAGACTGGGTATTCGAAGTATTTCCCCCGCGGCCGCCGATGCCACCGCATCGCTTTCCTGTTTCCGAAGTCTCTTCCATAAATCAATGGTTGACGGTCCCTGTTCGGGACTGGGGGTAATTTCAAAGCATCCCGATACGAAATTGACCAAGAAAGAAGATGACATCCAGCGACTGGCAATGATACAAAAATCCATTCTGTTCAGATCCTGTGAAAAGCTGGCCAGCGGCGGTGAAATGCTCTATGTGACCTGCACCATTTCGGAGGAAGAAAATGAAGGTGTGGTGGAAAGCATTTTGCGGAAGAACAATACAATCATTCTTCAAGATTTGCGTCAGCGCATTCCAGCGTGGGGTCTCGAGCTGGTAAATAATAACGGTTTTTTCAAAACCTTCCCCCATATTCACGGCATGGAAGGGTTTTTTGCGGCTCTTTTCAGAAAAATCTAAATGTTAAGCGAGGCGAACAATGAAGAAGATAGCACCTTCAATTCTGTCGGCCGATTTCACCCGGCTGGGTGAAGAAATTCAGGCCGTTGTAAAAGCAGGGGCCGACTATCTCCACATAGATGTGATGGATGGTCATTTCGTTCCAA
>JAJDOH010000172.1 GCA_022340265.1 Deltaproteobacteria bacterium
CTCATCGTCGTAGGGGTGGATCAGTTCAAGGCCTCTTTCAACGGCCAGATCCTTGGCGTAATCTTTGGCTTCGTCGAAATCTTCCCCTTTGAGGATCACTTCGGCATTGAAAGCCCGGGTATGTTCCACTTTAAGATTGGGGGTATACCGGGGCATGATAATGACGGCGGGAATGCCAAGGCGCTCGGCGTGGTAAGCCACGGCCTGGGCGTGATTTCCCGCACTCATGGCGATGACCCCTGTTTTTCGTTTGTCGGGGGGGAGTGAAAGGAGCTTGTTGAGCGCGCCTCGCTCTTTGAAGGAACCGGTGAATTGAAGGTTCTCGAACTTGAGAACCAGGGATGCGCCGGTGATCTCGGAAAGGGTTGTGGAAGGGGCGCAAAGGGTTTTTACAATTCTGCCTTGAATGGTTTTTGCGGCATTGTAAATATCATTTAGAGCGAGGGTCATGTTGTTGAAATGGCCTCTTCAAAAGGATTTATGAGGGGACGATACACGTCCTTATGAACATCCTCATGTTGGCGAAGTACAATTGGGTAAATCGGATGAAGAATCAGGTTTTGCCTCTTTTTTCGTTTGCTTTTGACCGCCTTTGAATCTGGATGAAAGGCTTGCAAAGACCGGCTTAACCGACAAGGCCAATAGAAAAAGGGCGCCGGCCCATTGGGCCCATGACGGAATGATTTCAGCCGCCTGCCCCAACAGGGCTTGCGGAACCAAACCGAAGGCGTGGTAAATGTAATCGACCAGGAGGCCGAAAAGAACCGCGGACACGCAAATGGCCCCCAAATAGATGGCGGTGGCGCGTTTCCCGAGGGTTCCCCACAGGACCGTCAATGAGGTTATGTTGGTAGCCGGGCCTGCCAGTAGAAAGACAAGGGCTGCGCCCGGGCTCACGCCCTTTAAAATGAGCGCGGCGGCAACGGGAGTGGAGGCGGTTGCGCAGATGTAAAGCGGTATTCCCACCAGCAGCATGAGAAACATGGATGACAGGCCGCCTCCCAGAAAGCGGACCATTATTTCATCGGGAACAAGGGCTGTGATTAAACCCGCCAGGAGCATGCCGATCAGGAACCATCCGGCCATGTCGTGCCACACATCCGTGAGGGCGTATTTGAGGCCGGCGATGACCTTTTGCTTAAATGTGTGGTGCTTTTTATGTTCCTCGGGCGGACAGTCCTCTCCATCGCAGCAGGCATCTACGGGGCAGGTGAGGTCTGCCGGGACGCTGTTTTCATCTTTGGCATCGTTGAACGTGTTTTCCGCAATACCGGCAGCGGTGGCTGTTAGAAAGGCCGCAACGGGACGAGCAACCGTCATGACCGGGTCCAGCAGGGCGTAGGTAATGGCCAGTGAATCAACACCGGATTCAGGTGTTGATATGAGAAAAGCAGTGGTTGCGCCGGTATTGGCCCCCTGCTTTCGAAGAGAGACGGCCGCCGGCAGTACCCCGCATGAACAAAGGGGAAGGGGAATGCCCAACAATGCGGCCTTAAAGACGGAGCTGAATTTCCCCCGTCCCAATTGCCGTGCAACGGATTCGGGATTCAGAAAGACACGCAACAGCCCACTCACCAGAAGACCGAACAGAACATAGATCGATGACTCCAGCAAAAGATGCCATGCTTCGCCGAACACATTTGTCATAAAGGTCATTTAAAGTCCACCTCTTGCATCATTCACGCACGTGGTCGAGGCCGATTTTGAGCAACTCGGCCACATGGTCGTCGTTCAGGGAATAGTAAAGGATCTGCCCGTCTCGGCGCTGCTTGACCAGGTCCAGGTCTTTCAAGTGCCTTAGTTGGTGTGAAACCCCCGAATCACTTAATCCTGTAAACGCTGCCAGATCACAGACGCACATTTCACCGCTTTGAAGGGCCATAACCATCTTAAGCCGGGTGTCGTTCCCCAAAACTTTGTAGGTGAGGGACAATCGTTTGAGATCCTTATCGGGAATCGATTCTTTCCAGGCGCGTTCCACACGGCTTAAATGCACCACATGAACCTGGCATCCGTCTTCTTTAAAAATCCTGCTTTTGTGTTGGGACATTCCTGTACCTGTTATAGTATCTGAGCATATGCTCAGATACTATAATAATGAGGCATTCAGGTGTCAAGGTTTTTGTTGACGATGCCCACAGCGGAACCCGGCTTGTTATGATGTTGACTAAAAAGCGGATTCTCCGCCTTCGCGGATCTTCTTTTGCTCGGAAAGTTTTTTGGTTTTTTCCACGACCAGCATTTCTTCCAGATTCTTCACGTAATAGATGCAGAAAAGATACTCCGGGTCACCCAGTCTGTCCAAGGTGGAAGAGACGATAAAGAAGTCCTTGCCGTCTTTCCAGAAAAGGGTGCGGCCTTCTTTATTTTCCCATTGGAATTGTTCCGGCGCCCCATATTTCTTTTTGAGGGTTTCCAGAATGGCCGCGCCACCGGGGCCGGCGGATATTTTGAAGAAGAGGGGATTTCCCGTGTCGTTGGAAAAATAGAGCGTGATGTCTTTGAAAGGCAATTCTTTTAAGCGCGCATATCGGTACATGAGTTTTGTGGTATCGTGTTCGACACGCTGCCCTTCGGGCAGGTTCAGCTCATGGTTCAGGTTGAAAAGGTCCGGGAAGTGCTTTTCGAAAAAACTGCGGGTATAAATGGTGAGATCAATCACATTCTGTTGGCTGATGGCATCGGAACCGAGCTTTTCTCCCAGTTTCCGGCGTATGGCGCTCGAATAGTGGGAATTGGCGCCCAAATCAAAAAAAGAAAAGCCCTGTGGGACTTTCGGTTGCGGCGACGTTTTGGCGTTTTCATCACTGCAACCGGAGCAGAGACATGCCAGGATAAAAAAAACAATCAAAAGCATAAATGAGTTGTGTTTGTCCATTTAAAAAGCCCTCGTCACCAGGATTATTTCCGTATTTCCAACGGGCACAGGGATAATGATCACAATGGCTTTCATTTTTTCCCTCTCAATTTATGATAACAAATCCGGAGCCGGTAATAAAGCGCCTGGCGCAACAAAGTATCTAAAAACAGGTTAACACCTTCCACAAGGGATGAAAACCATAATGTCAAAATCGGCTGGGTCATTTCATCGTGTATGGGTGCCATATCAGCCTTTGAAACGCTTCTGCAAGGTTCCGGAAGCCTATTTCCCTTGAACCTTTCCTTCAACTGCTATATCTTTTTAGACAAGTTCATATGATGGAAAAATCGATACAACAACAATATTTAAACCATTTAAGGAGGAGATCGGATGGCGGATCTAATGGATATTATCAAGGGAAGGCGAAGCATTCGGAAATATCAGGACAAGGCAGTTCCTGACGAGCTGCTCAATCAGATTCTGGAATCTGTTCAGTGGACGCCCTCATGGCACAACACGCAGTGCTGGGAAGTCATTGTGGTGAAAGACCAGAGTGTTAAAGAAACCCTTGCGGAAGTGCTGCCGAAAGCCAATCCCGCGCGAAAACACTTTACCGAAGCGCCCGTGATTCTGGTGTTGTGTGGCAAACTTAACAGCTCCGGCTATATCAAGGGAGAGGTGACGACCAAATTCGGAGACTGGTTCATGTTTGATCTTGGGCTTGCAGCTCAGAATCTCTGTCTGACGGCCCACAGCCTTGGCCTGGGGACGGTGATTACAGGGCTGTTTGACCACGAAAAAGCCCAAGCGGTCATGGGTGTACCGGAGGGCTACGAACTGGTGAGTTTAATTCCGCTGGGATATCCGGCCCATGATTCTTCCGCCCCGAAGCGACGGGAGATCAGTGATTTCACCCATTATGACAGGTTTTGATAGAATGTTGACCGCACAGGCCAAATGGGTCACCTGTGCGGTCTGGGTTTGGGTGTTTAGCGCTAAAAGTCAAAAACCGAATCAAGTTGTTCGTTGGAGACATCAAACACCACGTCATGGGGCGGGAGTTTCTCCGTTCTGAAAAACTCCGGAAGCCGATTGGCAGCCGAAGTAAACCCTGCACGGGCGTTGAAATCATTTTCCATTTTCAGAACCCGCTGGCCAAGGGCGCCGATATCGTCTCCTGTGAGGGAGAGTCCGTATTTGGCGTTCACCATGTCCACGATGGCATTAAAGGCATCGGGAATGTCCAGCACCGGGAAGGCAACGAAAAGGCAGAGTCCGGCAGTATCAATGGCTGCGGTGGCCACCTGCAGGTCACTTGAAAGCTTGGCCTGATGTTCCGACTGCAGCGGATTTACATCACCGCCCACTTTCATAATGTTGGTGGCAACGGCATAGCCGGCCGTATGGTCTGCGCCCATGGGCGATGTGGCATAGGTAACACCCACACCTTTTACGGCCCTGGGGTCATAGGCGGGCATGGCCTGGTTCTTGACGACGGGAACCCTGCTAACGCCAAAAGCTTTTCCCACCGCGCCGGCGCCGCCACCCAGGATACGACCCAGGGGTGTCCCCGCGCCAATCTCATTGACCAGTTGCTCGGCACCTGCCGTATCTCCGAATTCCTTGACGCCGCCTTCCATGGCAACGGCGACCGCATTCCCCGTTTCAATGGTGTCGACCCCGATGTCATCGCAGGCACGGTCCATTCGGGCAATGGCATCCAGATCGTCGATGCCGCAATTGGGGCCAAATGCCCAGACTGTTTCATATTCAGGCCACTTGGAGACATACTGGCCTTTTGCATCAAGGTAAATGCCGGAGCAGCGGATAACGCAACCGCTCATGCACCCGTGGGTCGGGTCGCCTTTCCGCTCAATGGTGAGTTTGTTCAGGGTTTCGCCGCCGACTTTGTCGGCGTTTTCAAAACGCCCGGAACTGAAGTTGCGCGTCGGAAGGGCGCCGGCTTCGTTAATGACGTTGATCAGAATATCCGTGCCGTAATTGGGCAGCCCTTCGCTGGTGACCGGGTGCTCCATTAACGCCTTCGCAAAGCGTTTGGTGGCTGCCTTGAAAGCCTCTTTATCCGCAATGGGGGCCGCTTCTCCACCGGCGGGATCGACAACAATGGCTTTGAGGCCCTTGGAACCCATGACGGCACCTAAGCCCCCGCGACCGGCATGCCGGGCGGGACGCAGTTCCCTGTCCGTGAACGCCACGCTGGCGGAGGCCAGTTTCATCTCACCTGCCTGACCGATACTGATGTATCCCTTGTCAAGCCCATATTCATCCTTCAGCCGATCAACCGTGGCGTAGTTTCCCATACCTTTCAGCTCATTGGCTTCCTTGATTTCACATTTGTCCTTGCCGATGAGAAGCTTGTACAGTTTGTCTTCTTTGGGCATGCCCTCAATGACAATGGCGGCAATGCCCAGTTTGGAAAGATATCCACCGGCCTGGCCGCCGGAATTGGCTTCTTTTATGCCGCCGGTCAACGGGCTTTTTCCACCGACGGAAATACGCCCTGAGTTGGCGCAGTTGGTTCCGCCCAGAAGCCCGGGCGCAAACACCAGTTTATTGTTGGCGCCAATGGGTGAACAGGTGGGATCCACTTCCTTGTTGATAATTGCCGAGGTCAGACCTCTGCCACCCAGTCCCTGATAGTCGCTGGGTATTTCTTCGCTGCTTGTGGAAAGTTCCGTCATATTGACCCTTATGATTTTAAACATACCACACCCTCCTTATTTCTGGTCTTTTTCGGTTATTTACATCCGCCTTCGAAGTTTCTCATCAGCGGCCCTATCGATTCACCTTATCCCAATCCCTATTAGATGGAGGCCATATAGTCATTAACATGCCCTAAAAAAAATATAATATCAAGTCAAATATTCAGAAATTTCAATTGTTTAAATCAATCTTGACATAAGGTAGCATTGATAGAAAAGATTGACAGGAATTCAAATATGGTGATAAATGAAAAAGTTATATGTCCTTGATTAGATGGCGTTGGTTCATCTGAATAGGTTTTTAAAAAGGGATGTGCATATGCCCCTCAAGATCTTTTTAAGTTCCACATTGCGAAAATATTTTCCCGGCTATGACTCCCGGGCTGGCATTGACTACCCCATGGAAGGTGAAATTTCAGTGGCAGCACTGATTCGAAAGTTAAAACTCCCGCAGGAACGGGTCAAGATTGTTATGGTTAACGGTGCCCATGCATCTTTTGATGATGGGTTGAAAGGAGATGAGCGGGTGGCACTTTTTCCGCCGGTGGGAGGGGGGTAGAAGGTATCCTGATAGGTGAATTGGAGATGATTAACAGATGGTGACAAAAGATAAAGAGGATCAAACCGTTTCAATCCATATATTTGGCTTCTTGCGCCGGCACCTGGATGAGCGTGGGCTGCCCTATGTGTTAACGGAAACGGTCCCCGATAAGGGGATGAGTGCCTATGAGCTGGTTGAAAGGCTTTTGATTCCTCCAAAAGAAGTTGAGGCTGTTTTTAAAAATGGTCAAGTGATTAATATCTATGATCTTGTCGGTCCGGGAGACAGAGTGGCACTGCTTCCGCACGGTACGCCGGGACCCTACCGTTTCTTTCTGGGGATGGACAGGGAAAACCGGGAGCGTGCCAAGAGAGAAGCCGGCAAGGAATTGTCCTGACAAGCTTTTTCGGCGCATGGGGACATTTCCGATGAAACTTGATTTTATTTCCTGATGATGGGAGGCAGAGCGCTATGATGACGGGCCATCCTTTTTCACGGAACAATATTGAGAGTTTTTTTCATGACCGCCGGGGGTCCGCGACCATATGGCTGATTGGAGCTGTTTGTTTTGTGATCGTTTTTCTGGGGGTCGCTTTTTTACTCCTTAAGGACAGCAACCCAGACCGGAAGCCGGCGACGATTCCGGCGGTTTCCAAACGGGAAGTTCGAGAACCCATCAAGCCGTACACTCCTTCCGATAAAGCACCCGTCGAGGTTGCAAAAGTTGAAGAAAAAGCCGAAACGCCGCCTGAAAATGAGCAACTGGAAAGGCCGGATCAACCTGCCCGGGAAGCTCTGGAACCTCTGAAAACCGACCCTTCAAAGTTACCGGATGCGTTTGCTGATGATGCCTCTGGTGAAGGGATTTTGGCACCGGATCTGAATGAACAGGCACCGGTTGTCGCGGCGGGAGCTGAAAAAACAGACGAAGTTTCTTCTTTGCCTTCCACCGCGGAAAAACCGCCGGCGATTCCCGAAAAAGAGGACCTAATCGAAACGAAACTGCAGCCGGAAGATGAAAAATCCGTCTCCAATCTACCCTCTGAGCCTTCAGCCTCAGTTGAAACAAAACCGACGCTGCCCCCTGAACCCCCTTCACCGGCGGAACCCCAAACTGATGAAAAAGATCTGAAAGAATTGACAGTGACGGTCGTAAAAGGAAATGTCCGCAGAGGGCCTTCAGTAAAAGACGAGATTCTCTTTCGAGTAGCCCGTGGTGACAAGCTTCAGGTAATAGATCAAAAAGGCGATTGGTATGCGGTGCTCATGGATGATGACCGGTCGGGGTGGGCCCACCGCTCGCTTTTTAAGATGTCTTCACCAACTCCTGAAAAAAAGGCGTCCGCCATTCCCGCAAGTGATGGGAAAGGGGTGATTCAAAGGATTCGCACGGTGGTGACTGATCCCAAACACGCACAGATTATCTTTGAACTCAACGGTTATTATCCCCCCGAAATAATGGTAATTGAGGGGGAAGCGCCTCGGATTGTCTGCGATTTCTTTGCAGTCAGATTGGCGCGGGGCGTCAAAAAGACTTTTCCCGTTACAACCGATGTGGTGAAATGGATAAGGGTCGGCGTTCACAAGGACCCCAAACCAAAAGTACGGGTGGTGCTGGATCTCAATCCTGGACATAATTATGAGGTAGAGCAATTCTTCTTTGAAAAGGAGAATTATTATGCGCTGAAGATTAACTCGGCCGAGTGAACAAGCCCCGATATTTCAAGTAACATTTGGAGTGGGGCGCTGAGATTGAGCACAAAGGTGCGTTTTGCAAAAGTATCGTGACGGTTACGGCACATAGAGGCTGCTCTTTTTCCAATCTTTGTGCCTCTCTTGAAAAGATTTAAGGAAACTGCGCCCTTTTTTGTTGCGAAATTCATAAACAGCGTGTCTCATGAGGGTGACCGGGAGGCCGCCTTTGAGACTGCAGGTAATTTCGTATCGGCTGAAACCGGTGATAAGCCCTTTGATGATTTCGCCTTCCAGCAGTGTGAAAAAAACCACCTGCCTTTCTTTCATCAGGGGAAAAAGGGATTTGTTCTTGATGTGGTACCTTTGGCTGGGTGCAATAATCGGTTCCAGTGAGAGTTTTGAGACCTTTTTGTCTGCCTTGAGAAGCGGTCGAACCTTTTCAGAAAGAGCAAGCGGATAAAGAAACTTTACATCTGTCTTGGATAAAACCGTTTCTTCTGTTTCCCGGCTCCTGATCTTAAGATCGTAGGTGAGATTGTTGGAAATTTCAGCATGAATGATTTGATGACCATGAAGGTGAAATTCCCATGGTTCACCGGATTTAGAGGCTTCATCAAAGACCGAAGCGCTGTAGTTCTGGTTTAAATATTCCTGAAGCCCTGTTATAGATCCCATCTCAATTTTTCAAACAAGGGTACCGAAAAATCCTTATACCCCGTATGTTCGACTGCTGCGGATTTGAAAGAGAAAATCCTGCTAAAGGTTAATCCGTCATTTCTTTTTTGAGGTCTTCTTCAAATTCCTTGAAAAACCGGTCCTTTTCTTTCCAGTCCGGTCCAAATCGCTTGTTGAAATAATGTCCCAGTCTGCTGAAAAGTTTTTCCCAAACGGGTTTTCCTTCTTCCAGAACAACATCTTCCAGGAATGTAGTGAGTTCGGCAATTTTTTCTTTTGGGAGGAATGAAACCGCTCCCAGCTTGATGGATTTTTTGAGGGATTCCGGAGAAAGCGCGTGAGCGGTCAGCATCACGGTCGGAAATTCCCTGCTGACGGCCGTTTTAAGCAGTTCAAAACCGTTTACCCCCATAATATCAAGAATGACGATGTCATACGTATAACTGAGAAGGTATTGGAGCGCCGTGTCGTAGTCCGTTGCTTTGTGAATGAGGCACATGTCCAGTTCTTCTTCAACGGTTTCAAGAACATCGGGCTCATCGTCCACCACCAGAACGACTTTGTCTTTTAAAGCACTTTCTTGAGACATAATGCTGTGTTCCTCCTTCTATTCTGAAGTATCGATTTGTTCATTATAGAGCTGTTATTTTTTATAACCCCCAACAACCTATTAACCTTATAATAGAAAATAAAGTTTTATCAAGAAAAATTGTATGCTCTTCTGCTCCAAACGCGTAATTCCGGTCCTCCCTTTGAGACGGGAAATGTCATACCCATGAATTTAAAAACTGCAATATTGCTCCGATGAATCATTTCGGGTATATTTGTCTCCGGGAATTCAAAGTGCTCTTACTTTAAGCAAGGCCGCGGCCTGACGATCCAGGAGCCAGGTCAGCTTACCTGCCCTGGGTTGAATGCCCTGGGCCGGAAGGTCTTGCCGCTTTTTTTCGATCAGGGCCTGAACCACTATCGCCTTACTCTTTCCTGTTACCAGGAATACGACCTGACGCGCGTGGTTCAGGATCGGGTAGGTCATGGTCAATCGGTTCACATTGGGCGTTCCACCCTTTACGACGGTGATAAATTCTTTTTGTGCCCGCAATGCCGGTGTTCCAGGAAACAGAGATGCCGTGTGTCCATCGGTTCCAACGCCCAGCAGAATCAGATCAAATACGGGGATTTCATTGAGGCCGGTTTTAAAAAAACGGGTGATTTCAAACTGGTAGTGGGCAGCACCCTCATGGGGATCCATATGGACAGGCATTGGATGGACATTTGTTCCAACAATGGGTGCTCGAGTAATGAAATCTGCACGGGCTGCGCCGTAATTGCTGCCGGGGTCTGCCACGGGAACACAACGCTCATCAACCCAGAAAATGTGGGTTTTGTTCCACGGAATGTTGGAAACAAACGGCTCTTCCGCCAGCAACCGATGCGTACCCCGGGGTGTTGAACCTCCGGAAAGGGCTACGGTAAAAAAGCCCTTGTGTGCGACAGCATGGCCGGCACTGGCGGCGAAAAGGGTTGCCGCGGCATGTGAAAGTTCTTGTGGATCGCTTTTAATGGCCATCTGAAATTGACCGGACATGGCGGGTGTCTCCTTTCTTATGCTGTTATTTACCTGTTTCCCATTTTGCCGTAGCCTCCTCCCTATTTTATATGGAAGGAAGCCGTTGACAAGGGATATTAAGAATCCAGGCTGAAAAATGAAAGTCACATGCCGATTTCACGGGGAGTTGAACGAGTTTCTGCCGCCGGTTCGGCGCATGCACGAATTTGAAAGCCGCTTCAAAGGACGGGAATCAATCAAAGACAAGATCGAGGCCCTGGGTGCTCCCCATACGGAAGTGGACGTCATTTTGGTAAACGGGAGATCAATGGGGTTTGACCACATCCTTGAAGATGGGGATGTCATCAACGTTTATCCGTCTTCTGAAACCCCTGTGATGTCGGGCGTTCGACACTTGAGGCATCTGCCCATGGGCAGCCCTCGGTTCATTGCGGATATTAACATCCATGATGTCGTCAAAATGATGCGGGCTTTGGGCCTTGATGTGCTGGAAGATCGAACCTTTTCATTTGAGGAGCTTATTGAGATATCGGTAAATGAAGGCCGGATTCTTCTCAGTTCGAGCAAAGAACTGCTCAAACGTAAACGGGTTGTTCATGGTATTTTTATTTGGCAGGGCGATCGGGTGGTGCAAATTCAGAAGATCGTAGCTGACCTTTCCCTCAAGCGTATGTGTAAACCCTTTTCGCGTTGCCTTCTTTGCAACACGCTTCTTGAATTTGCGCCAAAGGAAATTGTTTGGGAGCGGATTCCGCCTAAGACCAGGAAGCGCGTCAATGAGTTTGCCCGCTGTCCCGCCTGTGACAGGCTTTACTGGAAAGGAACCCACCATGGAAAAATCAAGGAAAAGGTGGATCGAATTCTTTCCCCGATTTCTTTAAAAGGATAGATATTAGAACAAACGGTGTTGCCGGATAAAGACTTTTCCCTTGAGGCAAAGCAGAAAAATTGGTATTTGTCAGAAACAAAGGCGTTTCCAGCGGAAGAACTCGGCATCTGAACACCCATATGAATGCAATTGTTTTGAGGTTCGGCCCGTTTCCTTTTTGACCATCCGCAAGGGCCGGACCTCTTTTTTTGTAACTTAGAAGGGATTTAACTTTGAAAACCTTGCCTTATATCGGCATTACCATGGGAGATCCGGCGGGTGTGGGACCTGAAATCATCGTGATGGCACTTTCGGATCCAGCGATTTACGAATCGTGTCGGCCTGTTGTTATTGGGGATGGCGCGGTCCTCACGGACACCATTTCAAGCCTTGCGGAAAAAAAGTTGATGAAAAGAGAGATTTCCATCAACGTTGTTTCGGCCCCCGGAGAGGCGAAAGGCAGACCGGGCGTGATGGATCTGATGCCTCTGTCGGATCTTGCCGGAGAGGGCATAGCACCCGGCAGGCCGGTGGTGGCAGGCGGCCGGGCCATGGTGGGATATATTCTTGAAGCCGTTAAAATGGCGCTTCGAAACGAAATACAAGGGATGGTGACCGGCCCCATCAGCAAAGTGCTCATGCATGAGGCCGGATACAAATATGACGGACATACCCAGCTGATTGCACACAAAACAGATGCAAAGGACTATGTGATGATGCTTGCCGGCACTAAACTTCGGGTGGTACTGGTGACCATCCATTGCGCTCTTAGAGCTGTCCCTGAGCTGCTGGATCAGGAATCTGTTTACAAAACCATTTTGATTGCCGCCAAAGCGTTAAAAAAAGACATGGGGTTTGAAAGACCGCGTCTGGCGGTTGCGGCACTCAACCCCCATGCAGGCGAGGAAGGACTTTTCGGCACGGAAGAGCGTGAAATTATTGCGCCGGCCATCTCCCGGGCGAAAGCGCATGGCGTTGATGTTGAAGGACCCTTTCCAGCGGACACGCTGTTTCACCAAGCGGCCGCCGGCCGTTTTGAAGCGGTGGTTGCCATGTACCATGATCAGGGATTGATTCCGCTGAAACTGTTGCACTTTTCCGACGCCGTCAATGTGACGCTGGGCCTGCCCATTATCCGAACATCCGTGGATCACGGTACGGCCTATGATATTGCCGGAACCGGCCGGGCCGATCCATCGAGTCTCAAAGCCGCTATCCTCATGGCCACCCGGATGGCCAAAAATCGATCCGCTTCAACCCAGAACCCGAAACCCGGAACTTAGAGCCCGGTCTATTCATGTCCATTGATGCCATCAAGATACGCGGTGCCCGCCAGCACAACCTCAAAAACATTTCCATTGATATTCCCCGCAACCGGTTTGTGGTGATTACGGGCCTATCGGGCTCGGGGAAATCCTCTCTGGCTTTTGACACCATCTATGCCGAAGGGCAAAGACGTTACGTGGAGTCCCTTTCCGCCTACGCCAGACAGTTTCTGGAGCAGATGGACAAACCGGATGTGGATGCCATCGAAGGGCTTTCCCCTGCCATCTCCATTGAACAGCGGGGGTTCAGCCGAAATCCTCGTTCCACTGTTGCAACGGTTACGGAAATATACGATTACATGCGGGTCCTTTTTGCACGGGTGGGGCAACCTTACTGTCCGGAATGCGGTATCGAAATCCGTTCCCAAACCATTCAGCAGATTGTGGATCAGATCCTAAGCTGGGAGGAAGGGTCCAGGATTCAGATTATGGCTCCCGTGGTGGAAGATCGTAAAGGCGAACATTCACGCCTGCTGCGGGAACTTCGAAAAGAAGGGTATACCCGGGTAAGGATCGACGGGACAATGCTTCTGCTGGACGACGATATAGTGCTTCCGAAAACGCGGAAGCACACGATCCAGGTGGTGGTGGACCGGTTGGTGGTGAAGCCCGAAATTCAGCGGCGTTTAACCGATTCCATGGAGCTGACCCTTAGCTTGGGAGATGGAAGGGCGGTGGTGGAAAAAGTGGGATCCGGGGACGTTTTCTTCAATCAGAAGGCCGCATGTCCCAAATGCGGTCTCAGTATGCCGGAGCTGACGCCCCAGATGTTTTCCTTTAATAACCCTGCGGGAGCGTGCCCGGAATGCAGCGGGTTGGGGACAAAGCGGGCCTTTGATCCGGCCCTCGTTGTTTCTGATGCCGGCCTTTCACTGCCGAAAGGCGCCATATCTCCATGGCCAAGGCGGTTTTCCGGTTACTACCAGCAAATGCTGTGTGCAGTTCTGGATTATTACGGCATTGAGAGGGATCGGCCGTTCAAGGATATTCCGACGGAAGTTCAAGAGGTGCTTCTGTATGGATCCGGCAAAGAACGGATTCCATTTGAGTTTCAAATGGCGCACAAAAAATACTCCCGCAACCGTCCTTTCGAGGGGGTTATTCCGAATCTTTCCCGCCGCTACCGAGAGACCAACTCATACCGCGTTCGGTATGAGATCGAAAAGTTCATGAGCATTCGGCCCTGCACCCTTTGCCGCGGTGCCAGACTAAAACCCGCCAGTCTGGCGGTCCGCGTGGGCGGCGAATCCATTCATATGCTTACGGCTCTTTCCGTGAAAGGTGCGTACGGTTTTTTTGAGCATCTGACCCTCGGCTCCAGGGAAAAGGTGATTGCCAAAGGGGTGCTGAAGGAAATACGGGAAAGGCTGGGGTTTTTGAGAAGTGTCGGACTTGATTATTTGACCCTGGATCGCGCTTCCGGAACGCTGTCGGGAGGTGAAGACCAGCGGATACGGCTGGCCACGCAGATCAGCAGCAGGCTTGCAGGTGTGCTGTATGTGCTGGATGAACCGAGCATCGGTCTGCACCAGCGGGACAATCTGAGGCTGCTTGAGAATTTGAAGCAGTTGAAGGAACTGGGCAATACGGTTCTGGTGGTTGAGCATGACGCTGAAACCATCCTCATGGCGGATCATGTGATCGATATGGGACCCGGTGCCGGCGTCAAGGGGGGAGAGGTGGTCTTCAGCGGATCACCCGAGGCGCTGGTCGAATCGCAGGATTCCCTTACGGGACAGTATCTGTCAGGAAAACGCACGATTTCCGTTCCTGCTGCCAGAAGAAGGGGAAACGGCAATGCACTGTCGATCGAAGGCGCCCGCCTCAACAATTTGAAAAATATTTCAGTAAAAATTCCCCTGGGCACTTTCACCTGTGTAACCGGTGTGTCCGGATCAGGAAAAAGCAGCCTGATTAACGGTATTTTGCATCCGGCCCTCAGCCGCCATCTCCATGGGGCCAAAATCCCGGTGGGGCCTTTTGACGACCTTGAAGGGGTGGAGCATCTGGACAAAGTGATCAACATTGACCAGAGTCCCATCGGCAGAACCCCTCGTTCAAACCCGGCGACCTACACCGGAGCATTTACGCATATTCGGGATCTGTTCGCCATGCTGCCCGAATCCAGGGCCAGAGGATATAAACCGGGCCGTTTCAGTTTTAACGTCAAAGGTGGGCGATGCGAGGCCTGCAAAGGAGACGGCATCAACAAGATTGAAATGCATTTTCTACCGGATGTGTATGTGACCTGTGAAGTCTGCAGCGGTCTGCGCTACAACCGGGACACCCTGGAGATCAAATATAAAGGAAAGAGTATTGCCGATGTGTTGGGAATGACCATCAACCAGGGGCTCGCTTTTTTCGAGTCGATTCCGCCCATCCGAAAAAAACTCAAGACCCTGACGGACGTGGGCTTGGGCTATATCAAACTGGGTCAGCAGGCGACCACCCTTTCGGGAGGTGAAGCGCAACGGATCAAACTTTCCAGAGAATTGAGCAAAAGAAGTACCGGAAAAACGCTCTACCTCCTCGATGAGCCGACCACCGGGCTCCATTTTGCCGATATTGAGAAACTGCTGGAGGTATTGAACCGACTGGTGGAGAAAAAAAATACGGTTGTGGTGATTGAGCATAACCTGGACGTGGTCAAGGGTGCTGATTATGTGATTGACCTGGGACCCGAGGGCGGTTCAAGGGGGGGAGAGGTGATTGTGGCGGGTACGCCGGAGGCGATTGCCAAAAATCAAAACTCTTACACAGGACAGTACTTGAAGAAAATTTTGAAAATGGCTCTGCCTTTCACATCATCTTGTCGAGCTGTTCCAGATGATACACCAGATTCTCAAATTTGACGGACAGGTCCGTGTTTTCAATGACGCAGTGTTTACGAGTTCGGATTTGGATGGTGGTAAAATTAAGAATAGCGCGAACGCCCCCTTCCTGCAGGAGATGGGCAACGCGCTGCGCTTCATGGGGAGGGGTTGTAATGAGGCCTATTTCGATCCCTAAATCCTTTACCGATTTTGAGATGGATGAGGCGGCCTGTATGGTCAACCCGCAGACAAGCTTTTTGCCCACTTTTCTGGCGTCGGAATCAAAAGCGGCTTTGACCATGTAACCCCGCTTCTTGAAGTTATCACTTTGGACGAGGCTGCTTCCCAAATGTCCCATGCCCACAATGCACAGTGACCATTTCCGGTCTGTTGCCAGAATGGTTTTTATGGCGTTCAGCAGATCCCGCACATCATATCCCACGCCCCTGATACCGAATTCTCCGAAATAGGCCAGGTCTTTCCTGACCTGGGCAGGGTTCACCCCGCAAAGCCCGGCCAGCTTTTCCGATGATATAACCGGAGGCCCGCTCTCGAGAAGGATTTCAAGCGGCCTGGAATAGACGGCCAGCCGCTTAATGGTGGGTTTGGGTATTTTTGATTCCTTGAGCATCGAAGTGCGCCCTGATGACGGAAAAAGTATTGTGAAATAATGCACATGGGCGGAAAAAAAGAGAGTCCACCGAAGCGGACTCTCATTTCTTAACCGTTCTTGATCAACCACCCAGGGACTTAACGATAAGTTCGTGCATGCCTCCCAGGTCCGGAATCTTGAAAACAAGGATAAAGCAGATAACCAGAGCGTAAATACAGAGGGACTCAATCAGAGCCAGACCGATGATCATGGTGGTCATGATTTTCCCGCCTGCTTCCGGATTTCTTGCTGTTCCCTGAAGAGCACCGTTAATGGCGTTACCCATACCGATACCGGTACCCATGGCAGCCATACCTATGCCGAGTCCACAGGCAATGGCGATTCCGAAGAACACCCAGAGACCGGCGGCTTTAACAGCGGAATCGTCCCCTGCAAATGCCATGGAAGCTGAAGCGATCACCATCACTGCTGCGAAAATACCAATCAGCGTCTTTTTGTTCATAATGGACCTCCTTTCCTTAGAATTTTTTATGGCCTTCTTCCATAAACTTGAAAGACCCTTCGGAACGAAGGGTTTCTATTTTCTTTTTGAGTTCTTCGAATCAGTGGGCATGCTCCATGGCACCGACAAAGTACATGGTGGCAAGCAGCATAAACACCAACGCCTGGATAAAGCATACGAGAATACCCAGGAACATGATGGGCAACGGTGCAAGATAGAGGCCCGCCAGACCAAACAGGATGGCCAGAACCATTTCCTTGCCGAAGATGTTGCCGAAGAGACGAACGCTCAAGCTCATGATACGCGCCACATGGCCGATGAGTTCGATGGGAAACATGAGCGGAACCAGCCACCAGACGGGACCGCAGAAATGTTTAATATATTTAGCGCCGTGAAATTTGATACCGATGATATGGGTGTAAATAAAGGTACAGAGCGCCAGAGCCAGTGTGGTATTCAGATTGGCCGTAGGTGAAAAAAAGCCCGGAATCAAGCCGATCAGGTTGGAAACCAGAACAAACAGGAAGACGGTGGCAATAAAGGGAAAGAAAAATCTGCCTTCGGGTCCTGTGATCTCCACCATGAAGTCTTCGAGCCCTTTTACAAGCACTTCAAAAAAGTTCTGTCCCCCCTCAGGAACGAGCTTCACCTTTCTGGCCAGAAAAAAGGCGCTCAGAATCAAAATGAGCATGGTGAGCCAGGTGTAGGTGACATGGGAATAATGAACGGCAAAATCATGTAAACCCATGGCGGATAAAATTGCGTCAATGAAAAAAATCGGATGCTCCATAGATTATACTGCCTCCCGTGAAGATGTTCTAAAAGCAGCCCGAATCCCGAAATTCAGGATACTGAGCACAACAATAGAAAGACCGACGGCCAGACCAACAGGATTTACCCAGCCGGTGGTGATAAGGATATAAATGATCAGGCCCATAATGGCAAGCCTAAAATAGAATTTCGCAATCAGTGCCATTTTCTTGCCTTTCATGACACCCTGATCCGAAAAAGCCTTACGCATGGTGTTGTGAAGAAGACTGAAATTTCCGATAATAATCAGCCCCCCCAGGATGACGCCGAGGGTGAATTGCACGGTCATGAAAATGCCGCTCAATGCACCCAGTATGAACAGAATGACCCAGTTGAATATCTTGATATCCTGTAATTTTTTTTCAATCATCACATATCTTTTGCTTTGTTGTATAGAATATAAAGGTTCCTGAACGCTGCGACGATTCCAAATCCCAGAAAAACAAAAAAAAGCCAGGGTTTGGTATCAAAATATTTGTCCAGATAGAACCCGATCAACGCCCCCAGCGCAATGGAAATGGCCATGGCCATGCCGACGCTGCTGACAAACCCCAAGCTCTTAATCTGCTTTTTCAGGTCTTCATCCATGGTGCTGGACCGCCGGCCCCTTCCGGGATGTTGATTCAAATTGATAACTCGTGGGCTTCCTATCACAGAATTTCGAGGAAAGTCAACTGAATTCTGATCCGGATGTGCCTCTCAGCTGGCCACATGCAGCCAGGATATCACGGCCTTTGCTTTTTCGAATGATGGCGGTGAAGTGCCTGTCAGTGAGTATTTTCTGAAAATGGAGGACCTGCTCCATTGAAGGTGGCGACAGCGGTGATTCCGGTTCCACGTTGAGCTGAATCAGGTTGATTTTTGCCCTGAGTCCGGAAAGTAGCCGGCACAGGTTGTGTGCATCCCTGTCCCGGTCATTTTCGTTTTTTATCAGAATATACTCGAAGGTAATCATCCGTCGATTGGGCAGGGGAAAAGACCTGCAGGCTTCAATCAACGCTTCAAGTGGGTATTTGCGGTTGATGGGCATGAGGCGGCTGCGGATTTCGTTATCGGCACCGTTCAGGGAAACTGCCAGGTTGACCGTGACATCGTTTGCCAGTTTTTTGATTTCAGGAACCAGGCCGCAGGTGGAAAGCGTGACCTTTCTGTGTGAGAAATTCATACCGTCCGGATCGATGATGTTTCGAAGTGCTTTGATGACCGCATCATAGTTGGCCAGAGGTTCACCCATCCCCATGAGTACAATGTTCTTTAGACGATCAGGGAATTCCAGGGACTGTTTTGTTCGGATCACCTGTTCAATGATTTCGCCGGGTTTGAGATTTCTGATAAATCCCTGTTTTCCTGTTGCGCAGAAAATGCAGCCCATGGCGCAACCCACCTGTGAGGACACACACAGGGTCAAATGATCCCTTTCCGGGATCAGTACGGTCTCAATACTGTGACCGTCCTGCAGCTGGTAAAGGTATTTTCGGGTACCGTCTTCGGACCGGATTGTCTTGAGTTCGCGCAGTGCGCAGAGACGGGCTCTCTCCTTGAGCAGAGATCGCAATGTTTTGGGCAGGTTGCCCATCTCATCAAAGGATTCAACGAAGCGTGTCAAAATCCAGTGTCGGATCTGGCGGCCCCGGTAGGCTTCCATGCCATTTTTCACGGCCCATTTCTCCATTTCGGCCGCGCTCAAATCCTTGAGATCAATCAGGCTCATGAACGAGACGGGTCGGCCTTTGGAGCCTCGGTTTTGCAGGTCCTGAGCTGCGCCAGTTCCCATACATAGTCGTAAAGGTGGAGCCCTTTGCTGGACGCAATAATTTCACCGTCTTCAACGCCGATGGAAGATGCCATATACTCTTTCAAGAGCTGGATGGCCCCCAGATTGGCCGGTAGACCGTTCCACAGATCCCAGGATCTGAAATAGATAATGAAATGGAGTTTTCCGTTCTTGATTCGGGTGTCAATACCCCTCAGACAGGGTGGATCTGCCAGGTAAAGTGCCTCAGGGTTTCCCACGGTCATGTAAGCCTGATTGGTTCCAAAACCATCTTCCCGATACATGCGGATGACTTCATTGATCTGGGGTTCCAGGTATTGGCCGTAGGTATAGTCCTCCCCCGGTTGTTTGGCGGATGTCATGAGGTAAGGCAGATACTCCTCGATGTAGCCATCGGCTACAGGATTGGGAATACCCAGGGCAGGGGGGATTTCAGGCAGGAGCGGTTTTTGTCCAGGGTATTTGATATGAATGGTGACATAGTCGAATTCGAGCCGTTTCTGCCCTTGGAAACTGCCACGGTCAATGACGTACTCACACCCTTTTTCCAGAAGCTGGTAAACGCACTGAAACCAGGCATCAGGAAGGTCGCGGGCTTCAATAAATTCAAGTTGCATCATGGGAAGATTCCTCAAAGGTGGATTAAATTCTGTTTTTCTAGTACATACTGAATTTTTCCAATAAAGGCAACCGGGAAGGAAGAAAGTGAGCTCGGAACAGAAAAATGAGGACATTGAAAGCACTTAAGCAAAGATGGTCCAGCGAGGGCGGGTACCGCCAGTTCCTGGCCATCGCCTTTCCCCTGATTCTGAGTACCGGGGCCCTCTCGGTGCAGCACTTCGTAGATCGCATGTTTCTTTCCTGGTATTCTCCCGAGGCCATTGCGGCCGCCATGCCGGCCGGCATGCTCAATTTTTGCATTATGAGCCTGTTTATCGGTACTGCGGCGTACGTGAATACCTTTGTGGCCCAGTACTTCGGGGCGGGGAGAAAAAATCGGATCGGCCCGGTCGTCTGGCAGGGAATTTACGTATCGGCTCTGGGGGGGCTTGGTATTATGCTGCTGGTCCCTTTTTCAGAACCCATTTTTCGCCTCGTGGGTCATGAGGCGGCCATCCAGAAACTGGAAGTGGGATACTTCGCTATCCTTTGCCTGGGGGCGGGCCCCATGATCGCTTCAACTGCGCTTGCCGGGTTTTTTTCGGGTAGGGGTCGAACGTGGCCGGTGATGTGGGTGAATATTCTGGCGACGGGGATAAACCTTCTGCTGGATTATATTCTGGTGTTCGGTTTGTGGGGGTTTCCGGAAATGGGGATTCGCGGTGCGGGCATCGCAACGGTTCTGTCAAGTGTCTTTTCTCTGCTGCTCTACATTCCGCTGGTTTTCAGACCTCTCTACGACGAAGAATATCACACCGTTAAAGGATGGCGTCTTGAAAAGGACCTTTTTATTCGACTGCTTCGCTTCGGGTTTCCGTCGGGTGTTCAGTTTTTTCTGGATATGAGTGGCTTTACGGTATTTATTCTTCTGATCGGACACCTGGGTACCGTCAGCCTGGCGGCCACCAATATCGCTTTCAATATCAGTACGCTTTCCTTCATGCCCATGATTGGATCCAGTATCGCCATATCGGTTCTTGTGGGGCAGTATCTGGGAAAAAACCAGCCTGAAATGGCGACAACCAGCGTGTATTCGGGGTTTCATTTGACCTTTGCCTATATGTCCGTTATCGCACTGGCGTATCTCTTTATTCCGGAGCTTTTTGTGCTCCCTTTTGCGGCAGGGGCCGATCCGGCAGGTTTCGCCGAGATCTATCGCCTAACCGTCCTTCTGCTCAGGTTCGTGGCCGTCTATTCAATCTTTGACACCATGAACCTGGTGTTTGCGTCCGCCATCAAAGGGGCCGGTGACACCCGCTATGTGATGTTTGCCATCGTTATTGCCTCGGCGCTGGTTCTGGTCACGCCCACCTACCTGGGAGTGGTTGTGATGGGGTGGGGGTTGATGGCCTCATGGATCAATGTATCCGCCTATGTGATCGTGCTGAGCATTATTTTTCTGATACGATTTCTGGGGGGAAAATGGAAATCCATGCGGGTTATTGACACCTCGGATGTTTGACTTGTGCTTGACAGCACCCGCCGTATAAATTACCTTTTAGTGGTATTTTTTTGAGATTACCCATGTGCGGAAGGCTTTTAAGGAGGATTCATCATGAGTGAGATGCCTAAGTTCTACCGGAAATTGCAGACAGACTATAAAGACGTCATGCAGGCGCTCGATCAGTTGGGAAAAGCGGTTCAGGCTGCCGGACCTCTGGACGAGAAAATGGCGCAACTGATTAAACTGGCGGCTGCGGCAACCCAGAAATCCGAAGGCGCCGTTCACAGCCATGCAAGGCGTGCCATTGAGGCCGGTGCAAGTCCGGAAGAGGTCCGTCATGCCGTGATCCTGTTAGTGCCCACCATCGGGTATCCCAATGCGGCCGCTGCCCTTTCCTGGGTTGAGGATCTGTTCTAATCTAATCGCCGTGGGTATGAATGTGTTGACAGAATCGTTTCGAGAGGCCGGAAGATAAATTACCATCTAAATTATTGAGGAGGAAAGAGTCAATGGGGAAAAGCGTACGATCGGCGTTATTGGTGGTTTCTATAATACTTTCACTGGTTTTTTTGCTGAGTTTCGGAGCAGTGGGCGAAGCGATCCAGGATTCCGAATCCAAAACGCACGGCCTGGATGCATCGCGATATTACGTGGTCGATACCTACCAGTTCCCTGGATTCAAGGTGATCCAGATGGAGCTTCCCGTCCTCTCCATATACTCTTATCTGCTGATCAGCGAAGGTGAGGCCCTCGTGGTGGACCCCTGCCGGGATATTTCCTTTATTCTGGATGTGGCGAAGAAAGAAGGGGCCAAAATTATCGGGGTTTATCTGAGCCATTCTCATGCGGATTTTGTGGCGGGTCACATGGAACTGGTCAATGCAGTGAAGTGTCCCATTTACCAAAGCCATAAAAGTGGTGCCCAATACCCTTTTAAACCGGTTCAGGAAGGAACCGAAATTCAGGTGGGAAAAGCGCTGGTAAAGTTTCTGGAAACTCCGGGTCATACACCCGACGGCATGTGTGCACTGGTATATGGACCGGATAACGCCAATGTGCCGGAATTAATGTTTACAGGCGACGTGCTGTTTGTCGGGAGTGTGGGGCGACCGGACCTCATGGAGGGAACCGCTTCTGCTGCCTGGCTGGCGTCCGCCTTTTTTGATTCGTGGCAAAACAAGATTTCCAAGCTGGAAGACAGTGTGAAGGTTTTTCCGGCTCATGGCGCCGGTTCTCTCTGCGGCGCACATTTATCAGACAAACCCTTCAGCACCATTGGGGAGGAGAAGGCCACGAATCCCTATTTGAAGTATCAGAAGAAGGGGGAATTCGTTGCGGCACTGATCCAGGACCTTCCCGAGGCACCCCAGTACTTTAAACACAATGCGGCGTTGAACAAACAGGGACCTCCGTTGGTCAAATGGAATGCGGATCTGCCGCCGGAGGCAGCCCCGGATATGGGGTTAACGGATCCCGAAAAGGCCTATGTGGTGGACCTGCGAGATGCAGATGCCTATGCGGCCGGCCATATCCCCAATTCGGTGAACATCGCCCTCAGGGGGCGATTTGAAACCTGGGTGGGGATCATGGTGCCCTGGGGATCAAAAATGGTGCTGGTGGGCAGTAAAGAACAATTGAAAGAAGGTTTGCTGCGGCTTCATCGTATTGGCTATTCGCCGGAAATTATGACCCTGGAGCAGTGGAAGAACGCCAAAATGCCCATTACCGTCAGTCAACCCATAACGCCTTCGGCCCTTCATGCAATGATGCAAAAGGGAGATGCACCGCTTATCGTGGATGTGCGGCTGCCCGCCGAGTGGATGGCATTGAAAATCGGTACGGTCTTGAACCTGCCTTTGAACCACCTGTCTGAACAGTCCCAAAAATTGGATCCTGAGGCGCCTGTGGTGGTTGTTTGTAATTCCGCCTACCGGTCCAGCATGGCGGTTGGTGTTCTGGAACGAAAGGGGTTTAAAGCTGTTCGAAATCTTGAGGGCGGCAGCCAGGCTTGGATTGACGCCGGGTTCCCTGTTTTTGAAGGGATCAACCCCGGGGGTGAGGTGACGCAGACGATTCCCAAAGGCAAAACAAAACCAGCGGGTTCACAGGAACCTGGCAAGAAAAAATCGAAAAGACCGCTGGAAATTGATGAAGGTTGTTAAAGATTTAAAGGGTGAAAATGGTTTCGCCATTGATTCGGAAAGCTGCGGGTGAGGAAATGCCTGTCTCAAAAGACGTTTGTGTTTCAGCATTTGTTGTGAGACAGTATGATTTGGGCCACGATATGTGGAAATGAGCAATATTCTGAAAACTTAGGGGCTCATTTGTTGATGAGACAGGTTGTATCAAAAAATCCGACATATCAAAACCATTGCGATTGAGTGAAACCTTTAACCTTCTGATTTGATGATAATATTTCAGTTTTTTTATTTGAGAGCGTTTTGGCACGAATTGTGCAAATTTTAAGAGCCAAATTTCTGAAACGGTTGTAATTAACTTTAACAGATGAAAGGAGAAATTATCATGAGCAAAACGGAAAACAATCTTTGGGAAGCATTTGCAGGAGAGTCTCAAGCCAATCGAAAATACCTGGCATTTGCAAAGAAAGCGGATAATGAAGGCTATCCTCAGGCAGCAAAACTTTTTCGTGCGGCCGCTGAAGCGGAGACAGTTCATGCCCATGCGCATTTGAGGACCCTCAATGGTGTTAAGGCCACTGCTGAAAACCTTCAATCGGCCATAGACGGAGAAACCCATGAATTCAAGGAAATGTATCCGGCGATGATTGCGGAAGCACAAAAAGAAGGGAATAAAGCAGCCGAGCGGTCCTTTTCCTACGCAAATGATGTGGAAAAAGTGCACGCGGGGCTCTACAAAAAGGCGCTGGATAGTTTGGAAAACCCTGGGAACGTGGATTGCTATTATGTCTGCAACGTTTGCGGGTATACCTGTGAAGACGAAGCGCCGGAGAAATGTCCCGTGTGTGGTGCATTGGCAAAAGCCTTTAACAAAGTCGACTGATGATCCAGAACAATGGAGGAATCTATCATGGCGGTCCAGACAAACGAAAAAGGATTGGAGGAGCGCACCGGAAAAATTACCATGAAGGGCAACCCGCTCACATTGCTGGGTCCGGAACTCAAAATTGGTGATGTGGCCCCCGATGTTTCACTGGCCAACAATGATCTTGCGCCCGTTCAATTATCTTCTTACAAGGGGAAGGTCTGTATCATTTCCGCGGTGCCTTCCCTGGATACCCCTGTATGTGATATGGAAACCCGCCGGTTCAATGAAGAGGCGGGGGCACTGGGAGACGATGTGGCCGTCATTACTGTGAGCATGGATCTCCCTTTTGCGCAAAAAAGATGGTGCGGTGCAGCAGGGGTCGACAAAGTGATCACCCTTTCCGATTATGGCGACATGGCTTTCGGACGCGCTTACGGTGTGCTTATAAAGGAATTAAAGTTGTTGGCAAGGTCTATTTTTGTGATAGACCGCCAGGGAATCATTCAATACATACAGCTGGTGAAAGAGGTGGCAGACGAGCCCGACTACCAGAAGATTCTGGATGCGGTTGGCCAATTAACCTGACAAATTGATTGACCCGCAGGGAAAATCAGGTGCGGTCAGTGGATATTCTCTCGCTTGTGTCGTCAAATTTTCGTGCAATCTCAACTTCATACTCTGTTCCGAAAAACCGGCGATTTCCCTGCAGGAACCATTTGGTGCTATCCCAGTATTTTCTGAGTTCCTGGACATCGGTTATCTTATCCAGGGTGCTCTCAATTTCTGAGAGTTTTTCTCGCTTTAATGTGTTTTTACGCATTTCGTAAAGGTCATTTAAGCGATGTTCCTGTTCAGGGGAAAAACCGATATCCCTGGATTTTTCAACCAGGTCGTTTAACAGGGTGTAAAGATTCTCAAAGTCTTTGATCAAATCCATCCGGCGCTGGGTTCGGTCGAGGATCAGGTCGGTAATTTCCATCATCCTTTTTTCAAAAGCTTTTTCAAGTAGACTTTCATAATCTTCCGTGAAAAAAGGGTAATTTCTCAAGGCGCTCAGACTGTAGTGAAAATAGATTTTGAGCTGTTCCAGATCGTTTATGGAGGACATGTGACCTGTTTTTCGGGTGATGTTTACTCGGTTTTTGAATACAACCGACAGAACGTTGGGATGGATTTCCTTTTTTAGCAAAATTCCGGTGTTACCACTGAAAAGATGGTTCAGTTGTGAATCTTCTTCCCAGAGTTCCAGGGACGGAATGCCGTTGAGGCAATCATTGATCTCCTCGTAACGTTGTTCTACGGTTTTACCCATTTGCATGAAATTGAGGGATATGGGATTCTCATCGGATATTATCTTTCGGGTGCCCACAAGTCCTATCAGTAACAGCTTGATCTGGTTTTTGTAACTCAGATACCCGCTGACCTTTTCATAACCGTATATACGGACCTTGTCGTTGACCAGCTCTTCGAGCATGAAATGACGAATGCCTTCCTGCATGGATTGAAGGGTTTTGTATATGCGAAAGGCTTCATAGACCTCTTTTTCAAAGGTTGCAAAACCCAAGTTGTGGAACCTTCTCTTTTTGTGAATATATTTAAGCGGCACCTTCATCATGAGCCTGGCCAGGTCTCGAAACTCGACATATCGAATGCCGCGAAGCCTGAAGATCCTTTCGGTAGCCAGAATCATTCTTCCGGCCCGAACCTGTTTGGCTTTTTCCAGGGACTTCCACTCGCTGGATACCAGGTAGTCTGAAGGGGTGACCCCTTTGGGCAACCCTTCCTGCCGGTATTTTTCAATGGCATAAAAAAAACTCCCCCGTTTCATGACGGCCCGTTCGAGCTGTCTGTCAAGGGTTGTTCTTCCAGCAATGATGCCATGACAAACGGCCCTGGTCTTAAAGATCCAAAGGGCGAGATCTTCCAACATCAGATCCTCTCTGACGGCGCCCAGCGTGATAAACGTTACGATGAGGAAGGCATCGAAGAGATCCTTGTCCCGTCTTGCAAGAACGGACGACAATGCAGCAAAAGAAACTTCCCCATTGATGATATGGTGAATCAGATCATGGTTGGCCACCAGGAAAATAAGGTAGTCCGTGCTGGCGCCATTGAGTCCGTATCGTTTTCCGATCTCCTCTTTCTCCAGAATATATGCCCCGGAACCGGCAAGATCCGCGGGATTGGTTTTTTTCTCGTATTTTCTTCTCAGTTCCGGAATCCTTCCCACATTCTGAAATATGAATGAGCAGGTCAGGGCCTTAAAGAGGTCTTCTTTCCTTTTGAGTCGCTCAACGATTTTTTCCAGATCTTCCAACTGTCGCTGACTGACGCCCATGATGCCGGTGGCCATGGGACCGAATTCTTTGCGGGCAAGTCGGTGCATGAGTCTCAAATTTTGAAAATTCTGTTTGTCGTGGCGTACCAGCGCTTGAAATTTCCGGGTTGCGGCCAGAATATAATCCGTTATGGGAGAACTGAGATAAAGGTTGCCTGAAAGATCGACGTTTTCAAGGGTGGTGAATTCCGGCAGCAGAAAGTTGAGAAGGACAGGGGCATGCCGGCGAAGATAATAAAGGTCGGAGTGGAGGTACTCCGGTTGGAACATGAGTTTGATAAAATGCCTCCAAAGGGTTTGCCGCATTTTCCAGGTGCCTTCAAACCATCTTCGCTGTCTTGCAGGGATTTTGAGGTTCCTGTGGGTATCTCTCGCGGCCCTGAGCTGACTCTGGTAAAACATTTCCAGATCGGAGAAGACCAGTTCCAGATTGCGAATGTCTTCAAGGGGGATTTTGCTGATGGAAAGGCCTGCAATTTTGTGAGAAAGCATTTCGGCTTCCTTGAGGCTTTTGTCAAGGTCCCTGTAAGCAATTTCCAGTGTCTTATCCTGAGAAGATGTTTTGAGCTGAAATCCCGTACCCATGATAAATGAGGAGCGGCCCTGCGTCAGCTGTTCTTTGAAATGTTCCAGGAGGTCAAGATCCAGATGTCTAAGGCTGATGGTTGATGCCTCTTCCTGAACTTTTTGAGCCCGTTTGTCCATTTGAGCATATTCAACGTCCGCCAGAATGGGATTGAAATTGACCGATTCCCCCCGGGCCAGGTTTACTGTAATCCATAGCAGCACAAACACATTGAGACTGCTGTCCATCTTTCCAAACAGATGACTGGTCCCGTGAAATTCCAACTCCAGAAACTTCCTGTAAAAGGCCAGCAGGTAGAGAGGATCATGTTTGAGGTATTTTGCTTCAAATGTTTCGATGATGTTGACAAGGTGAATAACCTCTTCTATCTTAGCTAATTTTCGATCGTCATAATCGGCCAGCGCCTCTTTTTCCATAGAACCTTTTTTGCATAATTCCGACCAGTTTTCCAGAAACTCGAAATATCCCATCATGGTTAAAATCTTTTTGATAATCCGATTGCGGACGCCGCCCATGGCGATGGTTTTTTCATCCAGGAGTTGTTCCCAATCCAGTTCCTGGTTGACCACCACGCGAACGGTGGACTCATATAGTTCAAAGAGCTGGGCAAGTTGTTCGTTAGAAAATTGGCGTCCCCCGGACGCGCTTGTTTCGGCGACGGTCATTAAACGGCAATACCGGAGCATGTTAAGGGCCTTTTGTGGCTCATAGGTGCTGGCCATATCCGAAACAGGTTTGAGTGATCTTTCGGACATTTTGCCGCTTATGATCCGTCCAAATGTTGTATGCCCCAGGGTAATGAGAATCATTTCTTTCAGTTCATCGTGCGAAAATCCAAAACACCTAAGGGCTTCAAGGTTAGACAGCAATGGGGTTCTTGGCCCCTCAATTTTGTCCGGGTTCAGATAAACGGCTATCTTTTCCAATCGTTTGATATTATCGGTGAGCCTGATGATATGACTGAGTGCCTCGAACCTTCTGCTCTTGTTTTCCAAGGGTTGCCGTAAGCGATCCATGAAAACACGTGGGAGGGGACCATAATTTCCCAGTTTAAAGTCATGAACCACCCTGAGGGTTCGAACAATAAACTCCAGCGAATTCCGGTAATCGGCCACGAGATCGAAGGTGCAGCCGGCCAGCCTGGATGCGACCACATCCATTGTTATTTCCGCAACGGCGTCTTCAAGGGGTTTTTTTTGACCAAGGAAAATCAGCATGTTCCCGGGATTATACCCTTTACAGGAAAACCTTTTCTTCCAGTCATTTTTAACACGGTCGGGGAGTAGTGGTGTAAAAATGATTTCATCAAAAAAAATGGAGCAGAGCCAGGACCAGTTCTTCTGCTGATTGGCAAGAAAAGGCAGACCGGCTAGGTCATACCGAAGATAAGGGAGCGCATTGATCTCTTCCATCGAGAGATCGGCAGGGGATTTGCCGTTGAGCAACGTGCTGAACATTTCCTGCTCAAAATAAAGGCCGCTCAAATATTTTTGAAGATCAAAGATGTTGACGCGAACTTTGTGGTCCTTGATTTTATACTTCTTTTTGGTATTAAATATGTGGCTGAACAGTGCAAATCTCTTTTCCTCCTGTTTCGTCTTGAATGTCAGCTCGGCAGTACGGTTACTCTTGGTTGAAAGATGATCGGCGATGATAAAAATTTCACCTTCCCGTTTTAGCAGGTTACAGATTTTCCACAATATGTAAATGCTGTATTGCTCCAGTTTCCGCTTTGAATGCGCCTGCTGGCCCGAAGGTCTGAACCTTTCCATCATAACCGTCTCAAAGAGATCATTGGTCAGTATGACGATATCCAACTCCAAATCCTTTGTCCGAAGTTTTTCGAGGGAATCGATGAGGTGGAGACGATGATCTCGGAAGAGAATAGAAAGTTCGTGAAGGATGAGATCGTCATGATGTGTCAGGATGCCGATGTCACAAGATTCCTTCAAATATTTTTTGGTGTGAAAATCGACTACCTTTCCAATTTCTTCAACTTTTGCCTGGACGTGAGCATGGGAAATGGAAATAAGGTGTACGGGTATCAGATAGTAGGGGTAACCAAGGCTTGAAAAGCGGATCAGCAGGCCCAGCTTTCGGTGTATTTCATTCAGGTCCTTGTAATGGGTCCGGATCTTTTCGGGGTTATCCAGGGCGACACTGTTGAGCGTTTTGATTTCGTCAGGACTAAGGCGATCATAATCCTCAAAAAAACCGGTTCCATAGGCATTCCCACCGAATCGGCTTCGGAGTTGTGACGGATGTCTGAAAGAGGCATACGTTCCTAAGGGTACAGAATCGGGATCAATTCCAAGGTTTTCAAATTGATCAGGATCAATGAATTGAAAAGCATCTTTTTGCCACAGGGCGTCTTTCAGAAAATGAGTTGATGAATCCATGATGGTTTCGCTTTCATTTTCTATGTCAGGAAAACGGCCAACGATCAAATCCCTGCTTGATTTTTCGGTACAAACTTGCCAGGCCCTCTGGTTTGAAAATGATGAAAAGGACCATGATAAGGCCCAGCACAAATTCGTAAAGGGAGATCATGGCGAGATCCGCACCGGTATGAATGCTTGAATTCATGAAAAGTGCACCCGCAAAACCTGCCATTTCCTTTAGAAAGACAATGGCCACGGAACCGATGATCGCCCCTGATATGCTGCCCAGTCCGCCGATGATCATAACAGCCAGAAATTCGATGGAGAGTGTAAGGTTGAAAAACGCCGGCACAATGGTCTCCACAGCATAAGCAAAAAGAGCGCCTGCCAGACCTGTGAGAAAAGAACTGACGGCGAAGGCGAAAAGTTTGTGAGGATATACATCAATGCCCATTGCGGCCGCCGCACGTTCATTCTGTCGTAAGGCACTGAAAGCGCGGCCTATTTTGCTCCTTAAAAGGTTGTCTGACAGCCATATGATGATCAGCAGACAAATGGCGGTAACATAGAAAAGAGAGAGTTTTGTTTCGAGGCCCAGACCGACAAGGACCGGTTTTGGAACCACAAACCCTTTTGATCCGCCGGTTAATGATACCCGGTGCACCAGGATGTATTCCACAATAAACTGGCCGGCCAATGTCGCCATCGGCAGAAAGATGGGTTTCAGGCGAAGTGAGGGGATAGCGATAAGGGCGCCGAAGAGCGTTGCTGCAACCCCGGCGGCAGGGATCACCAGGAAGAACGGCAGGCCTGCCCGGGCGGCAAGCAAAGCGGCAGTGTATGCGCCAATGCCAAAAAAAGCCCCGTGAGCCAGTGAGAGTTGCCACGTATACCCGGTCATGATGGTGAGGCCGACTGCGACAATGGCATAGATGCAGATCACATTAAAAAGATGCAGCACATAATCATTCAGGAAAAGCGGAACCAGACCGAAAAGACCGATGATGCTGATGACCATGAAGCAGCGGCCCAGTGCAGTCTGGAAACGATTGAACTCTTCCTCGTAACGGGTTTTGAGTCTGCCGCGGGAATGGAAAGGAGGCGGAAAGGGTTTTAGATTTTCGGTTTCTTTCATTTGTCGCATGCGATCATCCCTTTTTGAAGTCCCTATCGCCCAGAAATCCTGAAGGTTTGATGAAGAGGATCAGAACTAACGCCATATAGGGGAGGAGATTCTGTAATGGAGGGGAAACATATGGCCCCACAAAAGTTTCAAGAAGCCCGATCATCATGCCGCCTATGATGGCGCCCCCGATGCTGTTGATGCCACCCAGAACAATCACGGGAAATACCTTGAGGCCCGCTACGCTGAGGGAATCAGCCGTCGGGCCGTTCATCATGCCCAACAGTATGCCGGTTATGGCGCATAAAAGGGCCGAAATGGCCCAGGACATGGCCAAAATGCGTTTTACAGGAATACCCAGTGCCTGTGCGGCGGGCCGGTTTTCAGCGAAGGCCCTCATGGAGATCCCCTGCGGTGAAAAGGCAAAGAAAAACCGGTAGAGGAGTAACACAACGATACCTGCAGTCAGAGCAATGATATGAAACGAGGTGAATTGGAGGTTGAACCACCCTGGGGAGAAGGCATGGGAAACAAAAACGGTAAGATGATGGTTATTGTTTCCGAACAAAAAGGACAGAACACTTTTCAGCATCAGTGCCAGGCCCAGTGTTATCAGAATGTAGTGGATTAGGTTCTTCCTGCCAAAAACAGGGCGTATGATCCATTTTTCAAGGATCAGGCCCAGAATGAAGCTACAGACCAAAGTGACAGTGAAAGCGATGATAACGGGCCAGTTTGCCCAGGCTGAAAGGGCGAAAAATAGAAATTCGCCAAATCCCATCATGCCACCGTGAGCAAAGTTCAACAAACCGTATGATCTGTAGATTAAGATAAAACCGATGGCGGATATTCCGTAAAGGAGCCCTACCGAAACGCCGTCGAGGAAAAGTTGAAAGAAAGATTCCATGGTCAAAGAAGGCCCTCCTGC
>JAJDOH010000209.1 GCA_022340265.1 Deltaproteobacteria bacterium
CCTGTCCCCATGGACCCCGGGTCCTCCTCATCCCTGTTCACCATCACATACTCGAAGAAAAAACAATGAAATGTGCGGGAAATGTGATGCTTCCGTGATATTTGCGTGAAATAAGCCAGATACAATGAACGCCGCAATGGAAAATACAAAGATGAAGAAAGGAGGTGCGATTTTATCGGAAGTTGAGATGATTTTCCTGAAATATTGAAAAGAGAAAGGAGATACGAAGATGAAAACGAAAATTTTGTTGGTCATCACTTTAGCGGCGGTGTTCTCATTATCGGGAGTCGCTCTCGGAGAGGGTCATCACTACCCGGGCGCCGTCTTTACCATGACCAATGACGCCGTGGGCAACAGTGTTCTCGCATTCCATCGGACGTGGGACGGCAGGCTGATCTATGACGACAGTTATGCCACAGGCGGAGTCGGTTCAGGTGACGGCCTGGGTAACCAGGGAGCCGTTGTGCTGAGCCAGAACAAGCGCCTGCTTTTTGTGGTCAATGCCGGGAGCAACGACATATCGGTATTCGCCGTCAAGCCTAAAGGCTTAAAGCTGATCGACAGGGTCGACTCCGGAGGTTTGCGGCCGATCAGTCTTTCCGTGGACCGGAGGATCCTCTATGTCCTTAATGCCGGGGGCAGTGTCGGCGGTGAAGACAACATAACGGGTTTCAAAATAGCCCACAACGGCACCCTGTGGCAATTGCCGGACTCCACAATGCAGTTGAGTGCCGTTTCGACCGCCCCCGCACAGATCGCCTTCAGCAAAGACGGAGAGGTGATCGTCGTCACCGAGAAAGCCACGAACAATATTCTTGTTTACACGGTGGAGGACTGGGGGTATGTGGACGGTCCCATGGTCTACCCCTCTTCGGGGGCGACGCCTTTCGGGTTTGCTTTCGGTCGGCGGGGCCAACTCTTTGTGTCGGAAGCTTTCGGCGGGTCGCCGGACGCGAGTGCGGTCTCTTCATACGTGGTGTCTCCCGAAGGCGACCTTTCGGTTGTGAGTTCATCGGTGCCAACACACCAGACCGCCGCCTGCTGGGTCATCGTGACAAAGAGCGGCCGGTTCGCCTATGACACCAACGCAGGAAGCGGATCCATTTCAGGTTTCCGTATAGGCCATGACGGGAGTATCACACCGCTCGATGCCGACGGCCGGACGGGTGTGACCGGTGACGGGAGCGGGCCCCTTGATATGGCCCTGAGCTGGAACGGACGCTACCTTTATTCCCTGAATGGGGGGAACGATACCATCAGCGTTTTCCGGGTCAGGTTAAACGGTCAGCTTGTCCCCATAGATGAAAAGGCTGCGGATGTTCCGCCGGGAGCCAACGGCCTTGCAGCATATTAAACGTTGAACCATGCGGCCGGGAGCGGGCGGTGCCACCCCTGCGCATTACGGATTATTATGATGATCTCAGGTGGAGCGCCGCCCTTTTATGTGATTCCTTTTCTGAAAGTGAAGGTTGCTGCCGGATCACGTAGTGGCAAGATCCCTTCTGATTCCCAGCGTAATTCCGGGATCTTGTTCTGTTGGGAGTCATAAACTGATCCACGATGGACCTCTGGGAACCAAAAGCGTTGCTTGCCTTTTTTCTCCAAATTTGTGAGGCTATTTCATACAGCGGAATTTTGGGTTCGTCTTCACGGCATTCAGCACGACTTTGAATTTTCTTCTCCCATTCCTTGATTCAAGGGGATTTCATCCCATGAGCAAAAAAATCTGATCATTGAAGACAACAAAGATCTGGCCCAGCTGCTTGAACTGCACCTGCTGGATGTGACACAATGGTAACCTTTCCGTGATTTTTCCGTGATTTTTAAGCGTTATCATAAAGCACAGACATTTAGAAAAGGGAGGGCCATCAGAATGGAAAACCGCAGACAATTTCTCAAAAAATCGCTTGGATTCATCGGCGGCGCGGGCATCTTTTTTCTCCCGCTCGGCGCTTTCGTTCAAAGGGCTTATGGGAAGGCGAAAAGGATTATCCTGCCCAAGGGGACAAAGCCAAATTCCCTGATACAAAAAAACCCGAAATCACTGGATACCAGAAACCTGGAGATCACCCCCATCGAGGATTTCGAAACCATGGGGATCACCGATTACAAAGTGGATCTCTCCAAATGGCGTCTCAGCGTGGAAGGGGCCGTCCAAAAACCGCTCGAACTCACATATGAGGAGATAAAGAAACTGCCTTCAATGGAAAAGGAGATCCTGCTCATATGTCCCGGTTTTTTCGCCATTCATGGGCGATGGAAAGGGATCGTCATGGAGCGGCTCCTTAAAGAGGCCAAAATGGAGGAAGGAGCAACCCACGTGACGTTTTACGGGCCGGAAGGGAACTATGAAAAGGTCGAGCGCTTTCCCATTGCGGACATTTTAAAGGGAAAGGTCTTCTTGGCTTACGGGGTGAACGGGAAACCGCTCCCGCAAAAACACGGGTTTCCCCTGCGGATCGTGGCCCGGGACCGTTATGGGGGTGAATGGGTCAAATATGTATACAAGGCCACCGTGGAAAAAGTGTTGTAATTTCAGAGACCGGAGGATTTTTAAATGAGACATCCCATGACAAAAGTTACCTTGTTTCTCGTTGTGCTGTGGGCATCCTGGGGTCTTCTCATGTCCATCCACGGCGCATCCCATGCCGACCCCTGGGCCGAAGTCACCTTTTACGTCAACTGATATGATGCGGGCGCATCAGCCCTGGAGGGGCTGAAAGGGGTGAAACGGATCACAAAGGGATTTTTGGGCTCAAGGGAGATCAACACGGTCCAGTACGACCCCGGCGTGGTTTCCGTTGAAAAAATGGAAGAAGCACTGAAAGGGGCCGGCACATATCTGGGGCGGGTAAAGTGAAACCGTGCACGCCGCTGTTCAACGCGTAAATCCTGAATTTGTTGAGCACGGCACCTATGGGTCAGAGTTTGAGGCAAAAATCGTATCCATAGCTCAGTTCTACCGCAGGCTTATCTGCATTGTATGTTGCCAATGTGACCTGCTCTGCGACCCACCGAACCGGCTCGATCGAGAAGGTTGCCATAGACCGTCCCTCATATTCATATTCCGGAGGAAAGGAACACAAAATGCCCAGCCTGGAACAGCAGACCGGGGAGATTATCGATTGGCTGCATCGGCTTTACGAACAACGCCTGCCTTTCAACCGGGTGCTTGGCATCGAAGTCACCTCGCTGACAGCCGAAGGCGGAACCATGGCGTTTGCCATGCGGGAGGACCTCGTCGGCAACGTGTTTCACCGCACGCTTCACGGAGGTGTCATTTCCGCCGTACTGGATGCCGTTGGCGGGTTGACAGCCTCGGCCAGCCTGGTGGCCCGGACCGCCTGCCTGTCCGAAGAAGAGGTCGGGGCAATCTTCGCCCGAGTGGGAACCATCGATCTGCGGGTCGATTATCTGCGGCCGGGAAAGGGAGAGCGGTTTTCGGCCAGCGGACGGATCATGCGTACCGGGCGCAAAGTGGCCGTTGTGCGTATGGAAATGCACAACGAGAAAGCGGTTCTGGTGGCGGTGGGGACGGGAACGTATATGGTGGGGTAATCTTATGTGACCAGCCACCGCTTCCGTCGATGGTAGTGCTTCACATCCCGGTAGCTCTTCTTTCCCATAGCGGTCACTCCCAGGTAGAACTCCTTCACATCGGCATTGCTCCTAAGGAAATCGGCGGTTCCATCCATTACGACGCGTCCATTTTCCATGACGTAACCGTATTCTGCATACGCTAATGCCATGGCTGCATTCTGCTCGGCCAGGAGCATGCCCACGTGTTCCTCCTGATTAAGGAGCCGGATGATGTTAAAAATCTCTTCCACAAGCAACGGCGCCAGTCCCATGGAGGGTTCATCCAGGAGCATGATCCTGGGTTTTGCCATAAGACCGCGCCCAATGGCGCACATCTGCATCTCACCCCCGGATATATACCCTGTTTTTGCGTTGCGGCGTTCCCTCAGTCGGGGGAAGTAGTTATAGACCTTTTCAAGTGCCTGTTTGGTCCCCCTGGTATCCCGCCCCCTGGTATACGCGCCCGTTAGAAGATCATCTTCCACCGTCAAATGCTCAAAGGTATGCCGTCCTTCCATGATCTGGATGACACCCATTTTGACCAATGCGGGCGCAAACAGTTTATCGACCCGCTTCCCATCAAATTCCACGGTTCCCTTGGTCACCTCGCCACGCTCTGCCTTGACCAAGTTGGAGATGGCCTTCAGGGTAGTGCTCTTACCAGCGCCGTTGGCGCCCAAAAGAGAAGCGATCTGCCCTTCATAGAGATCGAGAGATACCCCCTTCAGAACCAGGATAACATGCTCGTAGATGACCTCGATGTTATTCACTTTGAGTAGTGGCTCCTGTGTTATGGCCATAATGTCGATTCACCTCCAATTGATCTAAGCGAACGGCGAAACCTCCCGGATAAAGGGCCTGTTAATTTTGATGTGAAGGGGAGCAGGGGTTGCTCCCCTTCACACACGTTTAGAGACTATTTTACTTACAGCCCTCGCAGTCTCTAATCTCAATCTTGTTTTTCTTGGCATATGCATCGGCCGATTCCACGATCATCTCTCGAACAAACTTCTCCATCGGCTTGACCACGATGCCGGTCATGACCCATTTCTCACCGTCCCACTGCTGGAAGAAAACCGGACCACCCCCTTCGTGGTCTGCACAACTGAGCTTAATGGGTTGCATAAATCCCTCGGCACCGATCTCTTTGATTCTCTCCTGGGTGATATTCAAGTTCTCAAATCCCCATCGGACCTCATCTCCGTTGAGTACCTTCTTCCCGTACTTCTTCTGGGCTGTCAGGAGGGCTTCATGGTTGACGATGCCTGCGTAGATGCCCCGGTTATAATAGACCGAACCCACGCGGGTAAATGCGATATGCCCTTTCATTACCCCGTAGACCTTGTCAACGATCTCCTGAATCACGGGGAAATCCCTCCCGACACCGTGCCAGTTGGCGGAGTAATAGCCCTTGGCCTTGGGGCCTGCGGGGAGCACATCCTCTTCGGACCCGCACCACCAGACACCGAGGATCCTGTCTGCTGGGAATCCAAGTCTGGCCGCTTCCTTCAGGGGAACCGTGCAAGACACGCCCCAGTTCCGGTTGATGACCCAGTCCGCCTTATATCGCCTGACGATGTCCATCCACTGGGCCTTCTGGTCAATGCCGGGCCAGGGCACCGGGAAGTGCTTCACCGTGAACCCATACTTCTTGGCCAATGCATCCAGGATCGGCTTGGTCTCCTGGCCGTAGGGAACGTCGATGTGCAGGTTGGCGATTTTTAAGCCCTTCAGGTATTTTCCGATGGTCGCCATATCTTTACCGTCCCAGCCCTGTTTGATGGCGATGAACTTAATCTTTGCCGTGTTCTGGGACCAGTAGTTGGTGGGCAACGTGAAGACCCAGGGGAAAACGCAGCCATCCGAGGCATCGGCTCTACCATACCCGCTTGAGATAATCGCGATATGATCTTCTGTGCCCTTGGGGATCAATGCGTAGGTAATACCCGTGCTCAACGGGTGAACAAAAGTCAATCTATCCTTGTATCGGTTGAAGCACTCGATACCCCGTGCAGGGTTATAGGCGGTTTCGCACTCTTCAAAGGCGTACTTGATGCCATTGATGCCACCCTTCATGTTCATCAATTCCATGTAATCTTCCATGCCGCTGCTGAACCCGCTGCCGCCCGCCGCAAAAGGACCGGTCCGGTAGGCCAGGATACCCACAAACTGGGTTGGGCCCTCCTTTTCTTCCTCCGCAGCCATTGCCGGACCCCATACCATGATAAAACTTGCGGCCAAAACCAAAACAAAAAGACCAACGATGAATTTACGTCCCATACTCCCTTCCTCCTTTCTTTCCTGTTTAAGGTGTTGAAGATTGAGGGTTAAAGGAAAACAGCCAATTAACATCCGTGTGTGAATCCTGGTTTAAGTTGGTTAATAAATGGAGTTTTGCTTCACCCCATGCCTTGCACGCCACCTCTTGCGCCTCTAATATGGGAACGGCCACAGTCGCAACTTATCCTTGACCGTGTGCCACAACCTGGCCATTCCATAAGGTTCAACGATCAGAAAGAAGACAATCAGACCGCCAAATACGATCGACTCGATATTGGACAATATATCCGCAGGCACCATTTCCATAAAGGTTCCCAACGACTGGTTAATAAAGATCGGCAGCATCACAAAAAAGCCTGCCCCAAAAAATGAACCGAGCACCGTTCCTAAACCCCCGATGATGATCATGCCCAGCAAGGCAAAAGAGGTCATCACGTTGAACTCTTCGATGTTTGCAGCCCCCA
>JAJDOH010000219.1 GCA_022340265.1 Deltaproteobacteria bacterium
AATCCCCTGGATCGGTTTTTTGATGGAACACCTTATGAATTCAAAAAAATTGATGGGAAGTACCAGCTGAGGATAAAACTGCCTTTTATTGATAAGCGGGACGTGGCAATACACAAAATCGCTGATGAACTGATCGTTCGTATCGGCGGCTTCAAACGGAGCGTCATGCTGCCCCGACAGGTTGCGGCACTTGACTCGCTCAAAGCCACCCTTAAAGGGCAATACTTGTTGATTGATTTTGATGAATGATGGAGGGGTTTGTCATGGCCGAGAAGAAAAATGACGCCGACAGCACCAAGACATTTTGCCCTTTGGGGAAGTTTTTTCAGGGTCTTGAAGGTCTGTCTAAAAATGCACCTGAAGTTTGGGAGCACCTAAACCGATCACGCCTCGAATTTCTTAAAGCCATTAAAACCGTGTTGGATTCAAAAATAGATGCCCTTGAAAAAAAGAGCAAACCAGGCAAAAGGAAAGTGGCCAAAAGAATTACAATCGAATAAACAAAGCAGAAACGTCTATCAGCAAAAGGGAGCATTTGGGCAAATTGGAATTTACCTCATTAAAGGGTTTTAAAGACATCCTACCTGAAGAATCAGCCCGATGGCAGGAAATAGAAACCAAGGCACGGCATCTGTTGTCAGCATTTGGATACCAGGAAATCAAAACCCCTGTCCTTGAAAATACGGCCCTGTTCAGTCGCGGTATCGGTCAGGAAACCGATATCGTTTCAAAGGAGATGTACTCTTTTGAAGATGTCAAAGGACGGGGACTCACCATGCGGCCGGAAGCCACCGCTTCTGTGGTGCGGGCCTATATTCAGCATCGCTTGTATCAAAATTACCCCATACAGAAACTTTACGCCATGGGGCCCATGTTCAGACATGAAAGACCTCAAAAAGGACGGTTTCGACAGTTTCATCAGATAGATGTTGAATTTTTCGGTGATCCGGGACCCGCAAGCGATGCGGAAATGATCATTCTCGCCATGCATTTTTTTGAGTCCATTGGGCTGCGTGAATTGACCCTGCACATCAATTCGCTTGGATGCCCTGATTGCCGGCCGGATTTCAAGGACAAGCTGAAAGTCTACCTGGCCGATCGGGCAAGCGACCTTTGTCCCGATTGCCAAATCAGAGCTCAGTTAAACCCGCTTCGGGTGTTTGACTGCAAAGTCGAAACCTGTAAATCCATTGTTCAAAACGCACCCACCATTCCTGCTTTTCTCTGCGGAAACTGCCGGGACCATTTTGATTCCCTGAAGACACACCTGGATGCGCTGAATATTTCCTTTGAAATGAACGATCAGCTTGTCAGGGGCCTCGATTATTATAACCGAACCACCTTTGAAATTCAGACCGAACATTTGGGCGCTCAGAATGCCGTTGCCGGCGGCGGCCGTTACGACGGACTGGTCAAAACCCTTGGCGGCCCCGACCACCCCGCCATCGGTTTCGCCGTGGGTGTCGAAAGAATTGTTGCACTACTGGAAGCATCAGAATCGCCGGAACCTCGGAGGCCGGAACTTTTTATCGCAGCAATTGGCAATAAGGTTCAAATATTAACCTTCCAATGGATAACGGCGTTGAGGAAACAGGGTATATGGGTGGAACTGGATTACGGTGGAAAAGGCCTTAAATCCCAGATGAAAAAAGCCGACCGGTTGGGCGCTCGAAATGTGCTGATTGTCGGAGACGATGAAGTAGCTGCAAAAAAAGCTATTTTACGGAACATGAAAACCAGGGAACAAATCGATGTCGATTTCGAAACGCTTGTGATGACTTTAAAGGAAATGCTTCAAAAATGAATAATGAACAGAATTTGACAAATATTGATCCGCTTGGAGACTGGAAGCGATCCCACGACTGCGGTAGCCTGAGACAACAAGATATAGATCGGAAAATCATCTTGATGGGATGGGTAAACCGAAGACGCGACCTCGGAAACCTTATTTTCATTGATTTGCGGGACAGAGAAGGGATCACCCAGGTGGTTTTCGACCCACAGGTCAATGCCGCAGCCCATGAAAAAGCCCATGTACTGAGAAATGAATGGGTTCTGGCCGTCAAGGGCACGGTGGTTGCCAGACTTGAGGGCCAGGAAAATCACGATCTTGCCACCGGACAAATCGAGGTCAGGACGGATGAAGTGAAAATTCTCAATGTCACTGAAACGCCGCCCTTCCAGGTGGATGGTGCAGTGGATGCATCTGAAAACCTTCGCTTGAAATACCGTTACCTGGAACTTCGCAGGCCTCAAATCCTTAAGAATTTCAAGAAACGACATGCCATCGCTTCCTGCATCAGAGCATATCTCGATGAACGCGGGTTTATCGAAGTCGAAACGCCCTTTCTCACCAAAAGTACGCCTGAAGGTGCAAGGGATTATCTGGTGCCCAGCCGAGTAAACACGGGGATGTTTTATGCCCTGCCGCAATCTCCTCAGCTTTTTAAGCAGCTTCTGATGATGTCCGGTTTTGATCGGTATTATCAGGTGGTCAGATGTTTCAGAGACGAAGACCTCAGGGCGGATCGGCAACCCGAGTTCACCCAGGTTGATCTGGAGATGGCATTTGTTGATGAAAAAGCCGTCATGGACATTTTTGAGGGCATGATGGATGCACTTTTCACCACCATCATGGACATGAAAATTTCTTCACCAATTCCCCATCTGACCTACCAGGAGGCCATGGATCGATTTGGTACGGACCGGCCGGACCTGCGCTTTGACATGGAACTTGAAAACATCAGCGATATCGCTGAAATTTCCGATTTCAAGGTCTTTAAAGGCGTGGTTGCCGCAGGCGGCATGGTAAAAGCCATTTGTGTGAAACAGGCGGCAAGCACCTATTCGAGAAAGGCATTGGACGACATATCTCTGCTTGCAACGGCCAATGGGGCCAAAGGTCTGGCATGGATCAAAGTGGCAGAAGATACATGGCAGTCACCCATTGGGAAATTTTTTGATGATGAAGCCAAAAGCGCTCTCAACACACGTTTGGATGCTGCTCCAGGGGATCTGATCTTGATGGTTGCGGACCAGCCCCGGATCGTCAATGCTGCAATGGGGGCACTCCGCCTTGAAATGGCGCATCGTGAGGAGCTGATCAAAAAAGGCCGGTTTTCTTTTGTTTGGATAACCGATTTCCCATTGCTCGAATACGATGATGAGATTGACCGTTTCGTGGCAGTCCATCATCCTTTTACAGCTCCGGTGGCACAAGATCTCGGTTTTTTAAGGGAAAATCCCGGGAAAGTCAGGGCCAGGGCATATGATCTGGTCCTGAACGGGTCCGAAATCGGTGGCGGAAGCATTCGGATTCACGATGCAAAAACCCAGGAAATGGTTTTTGACGCACTGGGTATTCCTTCACAGGAAGCACGTTCAAAGTTCGGATTTTTGATTGATGCGCTGAAACACGGTGCTCCCCCCCACGGCGGCATGGCGTTGGGATTTGACCGTCTTGTTGCTATTATGACCGGGGTCCGTTCCATTCGGGAAATCATTGCGTTTCCCAAAACCACAAGCGGCACATGTCCCCTCACGGATGCGCCTTCCCCCGTAGATCCGGATCAGCTGAAGGAACTGGGACTCCGCATATCTCCGGCGAAACAAAGCGCATAGAGAATTGTGAAACGGGGCGCACAAAAATGTGAATGCGCATTGCTCCCGTGAGTTTTTTCTTGAATTTGTAATTTTTATGTCTATTTTTGTTGACAATATTGCTCATAATAGGCATTGTTTAGGGTTTAAAAAAAATATTTGAGAGGATGTGATTAAAATGGTTTGTACAACTGTAAAAGATGGTCAGGAATGTTCTTTCATGACCAAAAAAGGGTGTGGTTTTAACAGTGGCGCTTGTCACAATGTTGTCGAGCAATGTGTCGGCTGCCAAAGAGTGATAAAATATACCGATGGTGAATACTGCATGGTTTTTCCTGATCCCGCCGCCAAATGGCGTATCGGGAATTGCACCATGGCAACCCACCTTGTAGCGGAAGCCACAAAAGGCGCTGCCAAAATCAATCCCATCAAGGCTTCAAAACGGGGTAGTCGCCGTTAGGCGTTCTGGCGTTCGGCCGCTTTTGAATTTGGTTTTTTGGTTTGTTAAAACCGATTCAAAGGCCGAAACACAGCCCATATCCCATTTCTTCCCGGCGCTCTTTTTCAAAATATCGAGTGCGGCTTCGGGCCGCATCCCTTTTTGATAGGGTCGATCGGTCGTCATGGCGTCAAATGCATCTGCCACGGCCAGGATTCTGGCGCCCAGAGGGATTTCTTCGGCCTTAAGATGGCGGGGATAACCTTTTCCGTCGGGTCGTTCGTGGTGACAGTGAACATATTTCAATGCTGGGCCCAGGAAATCCAGATCCTGAAGAATTTCTGCCCCGGTGCCGGGATGCCGGATGATCTGTTTGACCAGCTCGGATGGGTTTTTTCCGGCGTGAGGTTCGAAAAGGCGATCCGGGAAACCAATTTTTCCAATATAATCGATCGATTGCAGGTTTCACCGGAAAGCCACGCGCGGTGGCGCTATCGCGTTAAATAGATAAAAAATTCACGGTTGCCTTTAGGGCCCAACAAGGCGGAGGGCACAACACCTTGAACCGACCATTCCGACGTCTCACAGAAACCTGTTAAATCGGCAATGACCGATTCGTGAACGGCAGGGTCCCGCACCACGCCGCCCTTTCCAATCTTTCCTTTACCTGCTTCAAACTGGGGTTTGATCAAAGCCATAATAAAGGCATGATCCCTTAACAGACGGGATACAGGGGGAATAACCAGTTTGAGGGAAATAAAGGAAACATCGATCACCGCCCCCTGCGCCAGGACATCAAGCTTGTCAGGGGTAACGTATCGAATGTTGGTTTTTTCCAAAACCGTGACACGGGGATCCTGGCGGAGCTTCCAGGCAAACTGACCGTATCCCACATCAATGGCAATAATTCTTTCGGCTCCCCGTTTCAACAGGCAATCGGTAAAACCACCGGTGGATGCTCCAACATCCAGCAGAACAAGGGATTCAACGTTCATCGAAAAATGTTTGATGGCCCCTTCAAGTTTCAGGCCGCCCCTGCTGACAAAAGGGGGTTCCGGCTCTTTGAGATGGATGGATGCGGATTCGGAAAAAAAATGGCCGGCCTTAACCGCTTTCCTGTCATCCACATAAACGAGACCTGCCATAATCATGGCCCTGGCCTTTTCGCGAGTCTCGACCAGGCCTTTCTGAAACATTAGTTTGTCCAGTCGCCACTTGCGATTTTCAGGTCTTTCGGCAGAGATCTCTGGCCTCCTTTGTGATACCCTCCGCATCAAGGCCCAGATTTTTCCGAAGTAGACCCGCCGGACCCTGTTCTACAAAAAGATCGGGAAGCCCCATCCTTTTGATGAGGATGTCCCTAACTCCCATATCATTAAAAAGTTCCAGGACGCCACTGCCAAGTCCACCCATTCTGACGTTTTCCTCCACCACCAGAAGCCGACCTGAAGCGGCGGCAATATCGGCAATTTTTCTGTCCATGGGTTTTGCGAACCGGCAATTCAGAACCCCCGCTGAAATTCCTTCGCCTTCCAGAATACGGGCCGCTTCAAGGGATGGGTAGACCATACTGCCCAATGCCAGCACCTGAAGATCTTTTCCCTCCTTCAGGATTTCAATTTCGCCCATGGGAAGCGACTGGAACGCATCATCCATCGGCACCCCCAGACCATTGCCTCGAGGATATCGAATGGCTACAGGCCCAGTGTGATTGAACGCCGTAAAAAGCATATGTCTTAATTCATTTTCATCTTTGGGTGCCATGATGGTCATGTTGGGCAAACTTCGCAGATAGGATACATCAAATTGCCCATGATGGGTCGGTCCATCCTCCCCCACAAGCCCTCCGCGATCCAGGGCGAGGACCACCGGCAGATTTGGGAGACAAACATCGTGAATGATCTGGTCAAAGGCCCTCTGTAAAAACGTGGAGTATATGGCCACAACCGGATGAAACCCTTCTGTTGCCAGTCCCGCGGCAAATGTAACAGCATGCTGTTCCGCGATGCCCACATCCAGAAATCTTTTCGGAAATTCCTTTGAAAACGCCGTCAATCCTGTCCCTTCGGGCATGGCCGCGGTAATGGCAAACAAACGATCATTTTTGGCTGCCAGCTCCATCATGGTCTTACCAAAAACGCTGGTATAAGAGGGGACCGGCTTTTCCGGTTTTTTTCCTGGAGGAACCCCGGTTAGAACATCAAAGGAACCCACCCCGTGAAAATGAGCTGGATCTTTTTCGGCGAACTCATACCCTTTACCCTTCAGGGTGAGCACATGAATCAAAATAGGCCCTTCCAGATTTTCGGTATTGCGGAAAGTCTCGATGAGGCGATCCAGGCGATGCCCTTGAATGGGGCCAACGTATTTAAATTTAAACGCCTCAAACATCATCCCCGGTGTAAAAAAAGCGAGAAAAGAATCCTCGCTTTTACGCGCAAAATTTAAAATGTTTTCCCCAACCCCGGGCAGAGATTTAATGAAATTCTCCAGGTCCTTCTTGAAATTCACAAATCGCTTTCCAGTCATCTTGCGGCTTAGAAACGAAGAAAACGCCCCCACGTTGGGCGCAATGGACATGGCATTGTCATTTAATACGACAATCAGGTCTTTTTCTGTGTGCCCCGCCTGGTTGAGTCCTTCAAAAGCCATTCCCGCGGTCATGGAACCGTCTCCGATCACCGAAATGACCTTATGTTTCTCCCCCTTGAGGCATTTGGCCGTGGAAATGCCAAGGCCTGCGGAAATGGAGGTGCTGCTGTGCCCTGTATCAAAGGCGTCATAGGGGCTTTCCGACCGCTTGGGAAAACCGCTGATGCCCTGGTAGGTTCTAAGCGTATGAAACTGGTTTCGTCGCCCTGTGAGTAATTTATGGGTATAGGCCTGGTGCCCCACATCCCATATGATTTTATCCCTGGGGGTATCAAAAACAAAGTGCAGGGCAATGGATAACTCGACCGTTCCCAGATTCGGCGCCAGATGGCCGCCCGTTTTTGAGGTGGTCTCAATAATTTTCCAGCGGATTTCTTCTGCTAAATCCTGTAGTTGATTCAAAGAAAGGCCCTTTATATCCGCCGGACTTTCAATGCTGTCCAATAAACTCGCTTGCATTCCGCTTTCGCTCATTTTTTTCTCTCGATGATATAATAGGCAATTTGTCGAAGTGGTTCTGCTGCTTCACCAAATACTTTTAAATCCTGGACTGCCTCTTGAACCAGTGCATCTTGGATTTTCTTGGATTCATCCATTCCAAGAACAGACGGATAGGTTGTTTTCCCCTTTTCTTCATCAGCTCCCGCCTTCTTTCCCATGATTTCACTGTCCCCTTCCACATCCAGAATGTCATCGGAAATCTGAAATGCCAAACCGATCTTATAACCGTATGACGAAAAGCGCTGAACGACCGAGGCCTGTGCCCCGGCTGCAATGGCGCCGGACGTCACCGACGCCCTGATCATTGCGCCTGTTTTATGGGTGTGAAGAAATTTTACCGTCTCAAATTCCGCATTTCTCCCTTCCCACTGCATGTCCACCACCTGCCCGCCAACCATCCCGCCGCACCCCGCTGCCACAGCAATGATCTGAATCACTTCCAGCAAACTGGCGGGTTCGATGTTTTTGATCGCGTATGGTGAGGTCATGAGACTGAACGCTTCGGTAAGAAGGCCGTCCCCCGCCAGAAGAGCAATGGCTTCCCCGAAGACTTTGTGATTGGTCGGTTTTCCCCGCCTTAAATCATCATCATCCATCAAAGGCAGATCATCATGGATCAGAGAATAGGTATGGATCAACTCCAAAGCGCAGGCCACGGGAAGCACCTGCTCCCCAGCACCACCCACAGCTTCAGCGCCGGCAATACAGAGGATCGGGCGCAAACGCTTTCCTCCGGCGAAAAGGCTGTATCGCATGGCCTCGATCAATTCTGCTGTAAGACCATCCGCTCTTGGAAAGTGCTCATCAAGAGCGCTATCCACCTGGACACGTTTTTCTCCAAGGTAGCCCTTAAAATCAAAGCCCATCGGATTCACCATTGTTCTCTTCTTCTGGCTTGAAAGGCCTTTCCCTGTACTTTCCGGCACTTTCCCGAACCAGTAGCGAAACCTTTTTGTCCGCAGCCTCAAGTTCGCCGGAACAAAAACCAGCCAATTGCATGCCTTCCTCAAAGACTTCCAGAGATTTCCCCAGGGGCATTTCGCCCCCTTCAAGGCTTTTGACGATTTCCTCCAACCGCTTCATCGCCGCTTCGAAGCTTTTTCCCGCCATTTTTCCCTCGTTATCACATTCCGCATTTATTCAATAACATTATAACGACAGCACAAAGCTGTCAAATCAATTTGTATTTGGACTATATAATAAACACTTGAATTGGATGTTCAGAAATGTTAGAGTAATACCTGTAGATTTTTTGGTAATCAAATGCCTTTGGTGAACAATCAGCATCATTGAGATCAATGGATTGTTGAATGAATGTTTTGGCTTTTTAGTTTTTCTATTTTAAACCAATTTGTGGAGGAAAAGAGGATATGGGAAAGAAATTCATAAGCGGCTCCATTGCCATTTTTTTCGTTTGTTCCGTTTTCTTGATCTCATCCTGTGCCAAGAAACAGGTGGGTGTAGAAGGCGGTGTTAATCCGCCTGCCGGCAAATCCGAAGAAATGAACGTAGTTAAGGAAAAGTCGAAAAGTGTGGTGGTCGAAGGTGTCGAAGCCGAGAAAGCCGCTGCGCGGAAGGCCGCTCTCGCTAGGGATTTCGAAAACCTCGATATCTATTTTGATTACGACAGATCCAATTTGAAACCTGAAGCCCAGCAGGTTTTAAGAGAAAAGGCGGATTTTTTGCGTGCAAATCCATCTTACTCCGTCCTGATTGCCGGCAATTGCGATGACAGAGGTACCGAGGAATACAACCTTGCCCTGGGTGAAAGGCGGGCCATGAGTGCCAAAAAATTTCTTGTGGCTTTAGGCATTTCGCCGGATCGCATAAAAACCATCAGTTATGGAGAACTGAGGCCGGCAGATCCTGCCAACAACCCCGTTGCATGGGCCTTAAATCGAAGAGACACATTCAAACTGTTTCAATAGTCCTAAGGGTTTTGTGGTACTGCTTACTGCCATCAGACCTTTAGCCAACCGACCGTACTGTTATTCAAATGCCCTTCCGGTGTTGCGCCTTTAAATAGCTTGGCGCAGCACCGGTTTTGGTTCAAAACCTTTGTGTTGTTCATCAATATCGGGGTGAAATATGGGAATTCATACTTTGATCAAACCCACCGTTACCAGAATGGTTGCTCTTTTTGCTTTCCTCCTGCTTTTCTCCGCATGCGTCACGGAAGACCAGTTCTTGTATCTCAGCAAGAGAATCGATGCCGTTGAAACAAAGACGGATAAAGAATTGCTTTCGAACAGCGAGCGCATGGCCTCAAGTAGCGCCGAAATGGACCGGGTAAAACAAGAAATGCAATTTTTAAACGGGCGTCTGGAAGAAAACAACCACCAGCTCAAGCAGTCCATTGAAAAAGATACGTCATCGGGGGGGACTGTC
>JAJDOH010000255.1 GCA_022340265.1 Deltaproteobacteria bacterium
CTTCAATACCACCGATGACAATAAAAGGGTTGTTTTTGAAATACCTTCGAATCAGGTTGCAATACACGATGATCGCGCGATCGGGTCGCCGATTGTTGACGCCGCCGGCCGTCAAATCATCCTGTCTGCGCCGCTTTCCCGATGCCGTGTAATTGGCCACCATGGAATCCACGGCACCCGCGGTCACCCCCCAGAAGAGTTCCGGGGCACCCAGTCTTGAGATATCCTCGCCACCCTGCACGTCCGGCTGAGCAATGATGCCGACGCGATACCCTTCATCCATCAGCACCCGCCCGATCACCGCCACGCCCATGTGGGAAGCATCTACGTAGGTATCACCGGTCACCAGGATCACATCAAGAATCTCCCAGCCAAGCGCTGAAACTTCTTCCCGTGTTGTGGGGATAAAACGGGGCTTCCTGATAATGGCTTGCTTCCTAAAATTCATGTGAAAGGATTTAATGTTAGCGCAGCCGCTAACCAAGAGAATAGAACCTAAAAAGAAGCACTATAGCTTCAGAACGCCTTTTTTGACCGATTCCGGCGCCACAAAGGGCCGTTTTCTGGCGGCCTCCAAATTGACCGCCACGCGGAGCGCGTGGAGGCCGTATACTCCCTGAAGGTTCTCCAGTTCCAGTCTTTCGATTTCCTTTTCCAGATAGTTTTCATCCTGAAGGTAATCAATATATTTCAGGTATTCGCGCATCTCCCGTCCGTGGGAATAGACAATGGCGATTTTTCCGGGCTGGGTCAGCCGTTCGCTGCTCCCTTTGATTCTGGCCTTGTCAATCCGTTTCTTGATGATTTCATGACGGATATCATAGGCCCCGTCCACATCGAAACGTCTTTCGTCCGGGCGAAAGCGGATGGACAGGGGGGTATCCTGGACGAGAATCAAATGAGCGGCTTCAAGGGGCATGCTGGCGGTTGCTTTCAGATCCTCCGTCCGCCATGCCACACCGCACATGACCATTAACTGCCACAAGCGCAGATTCTTGAGATAAAGGATATCAAACTTCAGGTCTTCCACCATGGAAGCGCCGATATAGATGGTATGATCCACCCCATCGGTTTTCATTTTCTCAAAATAATGGGGGAAAAAGGACTGGGCCGTCTCTTCTTCCTCATCCAGGTATGCGCTGATGGCTTCATTGATTCTGGAAATACTCTCCTCAAATTCCTTTCGTTTATGGTAGATGACACCGGAGGTTGGTTCCACAATGTTACGATAAGATTCGATCGGGTTCCGCATATCCGGAACGGTCTCCATAAGGTGGTCCAGAACAGGTTCTATTTCCTTACGGATAAAATCCGCTTTGTCCACCTCATCTCCGGAATTGAGGTTATCTTTGACTTCCTCAATGCTTTTTCGGATGCGGTGGTTCAGGGCATCCAGAATGGGAAGGGGCTTCTTCTCCAGTGCCAAACCGATAATCCGCCGTACCATTTCAAACTGCTCCACCAGATCCGACTGAAGCGCCGCGTTGCGATAATCGCTGGAATCCCTGATATCGGAAACACCGTAAAGGGGATACACATTGGGAAACAGGATCGGTTCGAGTTCCGTTACGTTGGGGTTCTCTTTCTGCATGAAGTTGAGCGCCGCCCGGTTGAAACGCCACTCCACCGACGGATGGATAGCGGTGCATTTCTCTTTGATAATGGACTGAACCCGGTTGTTGAGTTCTTCCATGGCGCGATTGAGTGCCATGGAAAAAAGGGGCGTAATTTCCTGAAGTTTCAAGGTGTCCAGCATACTGAAAGCACCCGGTTTTGGTGACTTTACCGAAAAAGTGCCCTGAAACTTGTCCTGGTAATATAGCGGCGCAACAAAGAGGCTTCTGACACCCATTTCAAGCATGTGCTGCTCCACTCTGGAGTTTTTCTGGCAGTTTCGAAGATCCCGAATCACCCGTTGCTCACCTTTCTCCACCACGTCGGCAAAAAGCGACCCGCTGAAGTCGGCCCTCACACAATGCTCCGAATCGGAAAAGATACACCCCTTTTCCATTTTGTGCTCGGGATTTAAAATCATTATTTCATCTCCATTGAATGCGGCCAGGTCCATTCTTAGATCCGGCTGCCCCAGATAAATGCGAAGTTTTTCATGGAGTTTCAAAAACCCTTCCGATGAAAAAAGGGATTCCTTTTCGATAAGGTCCCGTTTAAGGGAGCTCAGCACCTCCTGGTCCGTCACATCCACGGCACGACAGACACCAAACCCATGGAACAAAAACCGGTCGGGTGGCACAATTTTCAGCCATCGGTTCGGATCATTCCCCTCGGCCAGTATCCATTCCTTATCGGCATCGGACAACGGCTTCAGTTTTTTGGTCTTTTGTACTTCTACGAAACGGCTGTCAAAAGAGATTTTGAGAAACCGATCCAGGTGGGTCTCAGGATCATCCATTTTTACAATCAAGGGGAAATCGATGGAAAACGTCAAATCGTAGAAGGTTTTAAGAATCAGGCTACAGGCTGTCACAATCCGCCCCATGGCCCAGCGTTCTTCATCCAATGTCGTCACGTTCCCAAAGTCCATGCAGTTTTCCGAAGGCCAGAGCCGTTTGAAATTGGGGGTGACATGAATGGTCTCATTTTGGAAAGGAACAAATGCCGCCCCATAATCCTGGTCATTGAAGGCGGGAGGGAATACGATGTTTAAGAGCATATCAATCAGATTTCTGTTTTTCTCGAGAACCTTCAAATCCGTTATGGGCTCAAGGAGTTCCGGTTTGTTTTTCAACTCCTGATCGACCGCATTTATAATCGCCGTATCCAAACTGCCGCCTTTAGAGAGGAGCTGCCGCCAGAGATCGATCAGGCGGGAAAAACTGAGCACGCTCTTAAACGGAAAATCAATGGTACTTTCAAACATAATGTTTCCCTTTCATGATAGTGAACTGCCAAATTTCACCTTAAGCAATAAGATATCCACGCACGGCCCGAAAATCAAGCGCGTTGGGTGGCTGCTTGAGTCATTTCAAGGCTTGTAAATAAAGGTTCAATGCTTACTATACCGCCTTGCACATAATTCGGAAAGCGGAGCTTTTTTAACCATGACTCAGATATTAAGAAATGAAAATCTCAGAAACGTTGCAATCATCGCCCATGTCGACCACGGAAAAACCACTCTGGTGGACGGTCTGTTCCGCCAAAGCGGCCTTTTTCGATCGGACCAGAAGGTGGAAGAACGACTCATGGACAACATGGAACTCGAAAGGGAACGTGGCATTACCATTGCCGCCAAGAACTGTTCGGTGAAGTGGAAGGGTGTTCGGATCAATATCATCGACACCCCCGGGCATGCCGATTTCGGTGGAGAAGTGGAACGGGCACTCAGCATGGCCGACGGGGCCATCCTTCTGGTGGACGCTTCCGAAGGCCCTCTCCCCCAGACCCGTTTCGTTCTGAAAAAAGCCCTGGCCGCGGGGCTCAAGATACTCGTGGTCATCAACAAGATCGATCGGAAAGATGCCAGGCCCTATGCAGTGTTGGACGAAATATACGATCTTCTGATCGATCTGGGGGCCAATGACGAACAGTTGGAGTTTCCGCTGCTTTATGCCATAGGCCGCGACGGCATCGCTCAGAAAACCCTGGAAGAGAAGGGCGAAAACCTTCACATTCTGCTGGACACCATCCTTCAGGAAATTCCCGGACCTTCGTATACGGCGAACGCTCCTTTTCAGATGCTGGTCTCGGATCTCGGCTACTCGGATTACATGGGGCGCCTGGCCATTGGAAAAATCTTTAATGGCGCCGCCCGATCCCGGGACAGCCTCGTGTGTCTCGGGGAAAACGGGAAAGCCATTGACCTAAAGGTCAGCAAACTCCAGACCTATGAGGGGATAAATCTCATTGATGCAAATGACGTCAATGCCGGTGATATTATTGTTCTGGCCGGTATCGAAAATGTGAAGATCGGGGACACAATCTGCAACCAGGAGGCCCCTCGCCCACTGCCACGAATCAGTGTTGACAAGCCCACCGTGAGCATGAAATTCAGCATCAATGATTCACCCCTGGGCGGGCGCGAGGGGAAATACGTGCAGTTGACCCGCATCCGGGAACGTCTCATAAAGGAAACCCTGCTTAATGTGGCCATTGAGGTGGAAGAAAACGGAAAACAGGAAGGGATTCTGGTCAAGGGGCGGGGGGAATTTCAACTGGCGATTCTGGTGGAAACCATGAGACGTGAAGGGTATGAGTTTTCTGTGGGCCGGCCGGAAGTCATCTTCCGTCATGAGAACGGCCGGAAAACCGAACCCATCGAAAAACTCATGGTGGATTGTGAAGAACAGTTCATGGGTCTCGTGACGGAGAAGCTGTCGCTTCGCAAGGGAAGAATGACCAACTTGATCAACAACGGCATGGGGCGCGTCCACATTGAATTTTCCGTCCCCACCCGTTCCCTGATCGGGTACCGGGATGAATTTCTCACCGACACGCGGGGCACGGGCATCATGAACTCACTTTTCGACGGTTACGAACCTTTCAGAGGAGAATGCCCCAGCCGGTTTACCGGGTCCATCGTGGCCGACCGTACCGGTCACGCCGTCCCTTATGCCCTTTTTAATCTGGAGCCCCGCGGCCGGCTCTTCATCACCCCTGGAGAACCGGTCTATGAAGGGATGATTATCGGAGAACACAACCGAAGTCAGGACATCGACGTAAACGCCACAAAGGAAAAAAAGCTCACCAACATGCGGGCGGCGGGAAAGGACGACAATGTACTCCTCTCCCCCATCAAACCCATGACCCTGGAACAAACCATCAGCTTCATACGGGAAGACGAACTGGTGGAGGTCACGCCGCGTTCCATACGCATGCGAAAGGGCGTGTTAAGCGCTCAGAAAAGACATCTCGTTCGGTCCGCCAAGATAAAAAAGCTGACACAGGAAAAATAATCGGATAGAAATGGGCGTATCATCAATCCAGATGCCAAGATGCGAAGGAATGGTATGAAGCATGCCCACTCCAAAACTGCTACAGCCCTTCTGCTGTTTCTAATGATATTCTGTTGGTCAATCAGGTCTTCCTCCGGCACTGAAAAAGCAGACCCCGCACTTAATGGGGGTAAACTGGAAGCCACGCACTTAACCCCGGTAGAAATGGATCGCCACCCGTTGGCCGGGCTCGACCTGGAAAGTCCCCGCGAAACGCTGCGAGCCTTCATCACCACCATGAACCGGGCCTATGCGGCTTCGCTGGAATCCGGGCTCAGAAGCCAGAAGGCCTGGGCCTTTGTACTACGGGCTTCCGACTGTCTGAACCTCGGTAAAGTCCCGCCCACCATGGTCCACGCGGTGCGAATCGAATCCACCTTCCTTCTAATGGAAATTCTCAACCGTGTTGAACTGCCGTCTTTCAATGCCATCCCTGACAAACAGATGATGAAGGCGGAAGGATGGTCCCGATGGACTATTCCCAACACGGAAATTACCATTTCAAAAGTTTCCGAGGGACCTTATGAGGGACAATATCTTTTCAGCCACAAAACGGTCACTCGACTGGAGGAATTTTACGAACGGTCAAAACACCTCCCTTACAAGCCCGACACCTGGGAAAACCCCTACGAGGCCTATATTTACTCACCGGGAACCCTGATCCCCCATCAATGGATAGAACGCCTGCCCCCATGGATGAAAAGGCCCTTTTTCGGCCAGACCTTGTGGCAATGGGTCGGCCTGATCCTTTCCCTGCTCATGGGCGCAATGGTGGTTTGGCTGATTTATCGATGGGAGTACCGTCGCAAGGCCTTGGAGAGCGAGACGGTTTCGCCCTGGCGATTCGGGAAACTCCTCTTTCCAGCCAGTGGCATGGCGTTGGTCTGGGCCATTGAAATTTTTGTTGACCTTCAGCTGAACATCACGGGGATGCCCCTCCTGGTCGTCAATGTCTGTTTGCGGCTGCTTTTCTTCATTTTTGCGGGAGTCGCCATCCTCATATTCGGCAATATTCTGGTCAACGGCATCACATCCTCCAAACAATTGCGGAAAAGAAGCATTGACAACAACCTGGTACGGCTCAGTCTCAGGGTTCTCACCCTGGTGATGCTGTTTGCCCTCTTCTGGTATGCAGCAAAATATTTCGGTCTTTCGGTCACGGCGGTATTCGCATCGGCCGGAATTGTGGGTCTTGCCATCGCCATGGCAGCCAGGGAGACCCTGGCCAATTTTTTCGGCGGTATCAGCCTTCTGCTGGACAAACCCTTTACCACCGGAAACTATATTATTCTGGATTCGGGGGAACGGGGGGAAGTGGTGGACATCGGTCTACGCAGCACGCGGATACTCACGCGGGACGAAATCCTCATCTGCATCCCCAACTCCGTCATCACCAACGTCAAAATCGTCAACGAAAGCGCTCCGGAACACCGGTTCAGAATGCGCATCAAGATCGGTGTTGCCTATGGCAGCGATATTGAAGAAGTGGAGGAGATTCTCATGAAACTGGCCATGGAAAACCATCTCGCGGTCCGGGATCCGGTACCCCGGGTCCGATTCCGGGCCTTTGGTGACTCGTCCCTGGATTTCGAACTCCTCTGCTGGGCGAGAAAGCCCCAGGAAAAAGGCCGGCTGATCCATTCACTGAACAAGGAGATCTACCAGGCATTCAATGAAGCGGGCATCATCATTCCCTTTCCCCAGCGGGACGTGCATCTCTTTAACCCGTCGGAAAACGAATCACCGCTGCATCCATCCTGATACACTGCGGCTGCTCAATGGAGGGAATTCCGGGGACCATTTTGCGCCCACCTTTTCACATCATACCCTTCTACCATAATGCGGCTTGCTTGAGGCACTCTTTGGAGGAAATCACCCCGGCATAGGCGGATGACAATGCCGCCATAAATGCCCCGTGGACATTTTCCGCCTCGATGATTTGCCCGTTGTGCGAAAGCGCGCGCGTTGCACAGGCGTCCTCGGCCACAAGACAATGAAAGCCCAGATCAAAGGCGGCGCGGGTGGTAGCGTCGATGCACATATGGCTCATTGCCCCGCAGATGACCACATCCTCTACCTCCGCCTTATTCAGGTGATCCAGCAAACCGGTTTCCCGAAAGCTGTTGGGGAAATGCTTGACGACAACCGTTTCGCCGGGCAGGGGCCGGACGCTCTCGTGAATTTCCACGCCGGGTGTGTCCGGCAGGAAAAAAGTGGCGGACGGTTGAATGGCCTTGTGCTGGATGTGAAACAACGGCAGCTTGGCCTTGCGGAATGCGGTCAGAATCGTTTTCGCGTTTTCGGCCGCGCGATCCATCCGGACCAATTCCATGCTTCCCTTTTCAAAATAATCGTTTTGGATGTCGACCAGTATCAAACCCGGCTTCATGTGAACTCCTTTCTTTTGGTCCTCTGAAATGGTTTTTGAGTCCTACATGAACGTTTGAGGGCTTTGGAATCCTCGCGTTTAAATTCGCAGACAAGAGTCATTACTGCCCTGTCATGCTTCTTTCAATACCTTGACCGTAAGCTTTTCAACGATCTCTTTTACCCGTTCTCTGTAGGCCAGCATGTGGGGAGTGCCAAGGTGTTTTTGGAGGGCATCCACATTTTCCCATTTTTCTATAACCGTTACCACCTTCTCATCCAATTCCTGCGGCGGCAACCCGGTCTGAACGTCGACGGCCGGGTAGTACTCAATGCACCCCTCCTCCGCCAAAACAGCCGGAACGTTTGATTTAAAGATGTCAATAAATTGGGAAATATGGCCGGGTTTAACATGAATTGACGCGATAACCGTTATCATGAAGATCTCCTTCCGATGAAAATGGCGACGGGATGTTCCTCCCTTTTTCGCCATCGTTGTTAATCGTCTATACCCTATATCTTTGTCATGGTACGGCCTATCCTTGCGCTTGTCAACCTTGAGGACGTCCCCTATTTCCCATTTGAAGAGTACTATTAAAAGTATTGGAATTCTGGCAATTCTGGGGACATGCGCAATTGTTGAGCTTTCACGAAACCGGAAAGGGTTGACTCTTGGAAATCCTTGAGCTCTTAAACCTCGCATTTTGATCAAATCATCGTATACTTGATGAGTTGGACAACAGGAAACATATTGATAATATATGCACTTATCGACATGCATTTTCAAACATGTGATCCCACCTCATTTCGATGGCGAAATTAACGACGGTAAGCGGAAATGAGGTCTTACGCTCCTTTTTCTTATGGAACAGGTTATCGGCGCCCATCAAAATCCCAATTCACCCGGAAACGGCAGGGCGCCATATCTCCCGTATAAATAGCCCTTCTGCAGTGCCTCACCCTTACGTGGTTTGTAGTCCGACAGGGGATAGCGCCGGGTGGTATTTTCCGCATCCTTTTCCACAAACCATACCTGGTCCCTGCGTATGAGAGATTGGTCCAGGACGGTCGTTCAGAACGTAGGGGCAAAAGCCGGCGGCTGACGGCTTACCGAATTCACCGATCGCAGACCAGCATGCGCGATGCGTCGGCAAAAGCCACCTCCATTTTCTGGTAGGAAACCTCGGTTACAAAGCCCTTGCCGAAGGTCTTGTGGTTGATCACATCGTCCGGTTGATAGGATCCCTGCATGGTGTAAGAAACGGCTTTCTTGTCCTCTAACTTCCCCGCCAGCTTTTCAAAAACGGATGCGGCATCCGGCTTTCGGTTCTTTGAAGCAGCCCGGGTCTTTTTGGCGGGTTTACGGGCCGTCTTCTTTTTGTCCGGATAGTATTTGTGCTCACTTCCGCAAGTGCGGCACTGAACCCGCTCCACGATGCCCTCACTGTTGTGCAGAACCACCATATGGGTCAGTGGAAGTTTGCATTTTGTACACTGGGTCACCAGAATCTGGGCCACGGGTGTCCTGTCTTTGTCTTTAGTTGCCATGGTTTTTCCTTGAGCGTCTGGGGTTTGCCATTCTAACGTCTCCCAAAAAAAGCGCTAAGACGGTTGATAGCTTCCTCCAGGGTTTCATCTTTTTTGCAGAAACAGAACCGTACCAACTCTTTTCCCCGGCTGCGGTTGTTCCAGAAACAGGAGCAGGGAATGGCTGCCACGCCCCCCTTTTCCGTCAGCATGCGGCAGAAGGAAACGTCGTCATCATACCCCAAACTCCGAATATCCACAAGGAGATAATAGGTGCCGGCGGTGGGAAAGACCTTTAGCCCCAGACTCGCCAGCGCATCGGAGAGCCTGTCCCGCTTTTTCGTATAATCGGCCAGAAGCTCATGGTAGTAACTGTCGGGAAAATCGATGGCGAACGCCATGGCCTCCTGCAATGGACCCTGCCCGCAGAAGGTAAGGAACTGATGGCTCATACGGACGGCATTGGTGAGATTGGGCGCCGCGATCACATAGCCGATCTTCCAGCCTGTCATGGAAAACGTTTTGGCGGTTGATGAAACCACGAAACATCGATTTTTGAGTTCGGGCACATGCAGCAGCGAAAGATGTTTGTGACCGTCATAGACCAGATGCTCATATACCTCATCCCCAACGGCGTAAGCGTCGTATTTCTTGCACAACTCCCCGATAAAGGAGAGTTCTTCACGGTTATAGGTTTTGCAGCAGGGATTCTGGGGGTTGTTGATCAAAATGGCTTTTGTGTTCCCATTAAACGTCTCGGCCAGTTTCTCTCTGGGAAGTGAAAAATCCGGGGCATCGAGGGAAACATAGCGGATTTTGGCACCCGCCATCACGGCCACGGGGGCATAGGAATCATAGCTGGGTTCCAGAAGGATCACTTCATCATCCGTCTCTAAGATGCCCAGAAGGGTTGCCGCCAGTGCTTCCGTTGCACCGCTGGTAACCGTAATCTCCGTATCCGGATCCACATCCAGATCATGGAACCGCTTCATTTTTCGGGCCACCGCTTCACGAAAAACCGGAATTCCGTATGAAAGGACATACTGGTTGGGACCTCGCACAAGTGCCTCGGCTGCCTTTTCACGAATGGATCGGGGTCCGTCAAAATCCGGAAACCCCTGGGAAAGGTTGACGGCTCCATGTTGATTGGCCAGAACGCTCATTTCCGTAAATATGGATGTTCCGAAAGGTCGAAGCCCCTGGATGGCGATTTCATCCGTTAAATGGTTTTCTTCATTTTGCACGCCCAAACCTCCTCAAAAAAAAGCCCTTAGCGGTTCGCTATTGGCTTTGGGTCTAATTTCTTATTAGAAATTTCATTTTTATCATTAATTTTCCAAAGTCTCAAAAAAGGCCTCCAGCCGTGTCCGGGTCTGTTCTTCCGAAAAGGCCCGGAAATCGGTGATATCCGCCTCGATCACCACTGAAGGAATCTCCAGACGATCCATCAGGATGCGTTTGAGATCGTACTGGCCTACGGAGTAGGGCTTGCAGCTCCTCGCCGAGTGAATCACCAGACCATCCACGCGATACTCCCTGATCAGACGTTCCATCAACTTCAAACGATGATTGAGATTGTTGTTCAAAATCACCTGGCCGTAGGTCCGGGCCATGGAAACGAAAGGCTCCGCCACGTTCATGTGCGCGGACGTTTCAGCCCAGGCATTGGTGTAAGTGGCGGTCACGAAATTCATCCCTCTTTGGGCAAAGAGATTTGAGAAATCGCGCACCTTGTACCAGATGGCGATATTGTCCCACATGAGCCGTTTTTGTTCACTGCGAATGGCACCCACTCCCTGGTCGACCCTTTCCCGCAACTCAGACAGGAGAATTTTGTAATACGCCAGCGCCACGGGGAGCCCCCTCAAAGAAACAATGGGCGCCAGGTGAACAAAGGCATCAAAAATCGTCATGGGAGCCGGTTGGTGCTGCATGGTTGCCAGAATCCGACCCCATGTAAGGGAGGCATCTTTTGCCAGGTGAATAACCCGGCTGAAATTCTCTTCATGGAAGGGTTTTCCGCTCACTTTCTCAAGGACGGGGATCATCTCCTTCAACTGGTCCACCATGTAATGGATGTCTGCATCACGAATGTTCCCGAAATTATAAGGGGTATCAAACAACAGCAGCGGAATTTTCAAATGGTGGGCCAGCACCCGATACCAATATAAAACCGTCTGACAAATGTTATTGGAAACAAACAAAAGATCCGGCCGGGGGAGTCTTCCCACGGGGGTTTTACCGGAAAACATATGTCCCAGATCGATGCGCGCATAGGAACAGAGGTCCTGATGATAGCCATGGTCTTCGGCCATTGCGCAGTATTCGGGACCCAGGCGTTGTGCGCCGCACAGCGCCCCGTGATTCTCAGGGTAAACGGTGTAGAAATCAAAGGCGCGAAGCAGCTCCACCGGGGCGCCGCTGGTCACCCATGCCACCGGTTTCGCCCCTTTTGCATATCGGGCGAGAAAATAATGGCGGGTCATGATTTCCTTGAGGCGGACTGCGCATTTCAGCCTGGGGCCGAAGGGGGAATCCGCAGCAGGAGAGCGTCTCTTTTTCCGCTTTTCCGCAAGCCCCATTATCAGAGGGGCACCCACATCCTTCATGAAATTGAAACGCAACTGTTGGGCCCAGGGCATCGATCTTTACTCCTTATCGCATCATCTCAATGAAGGCTTCCACACGGGTGCCCAGTTGGCCGCTTACAGGTTGGTTCACTTCCAAATCAAGGAGCAGGGTTTTAAGGCCCGCCTCCTTCGCGGCGGCCGCCATCAGAGGCATATCAAACAATTCCGGTTCGCAGAATTTGATACCGCAGAAAATGATACCGCGTGCCTTGGATTGATGAGCCCTGTCTATCAGGAAATCGATCCGTTCCTGTATGGGTGAACCCCGGGTAGGACAGGGCGGCATGGCGAAATAGTTTTCAACCATAATTTCATAAGGATCTTCGGCTTGACCGAAAGATAGAGGGATTCGTCTGCCGCAACTCAAAAGGTCATCATCAACAACTCGCACACCCTGCTGATCCAGAATCTTAAGAATTTCCGGGTGCGGAAGAATACCGCTCAAAATGATCGCCGGGCCTTTCAGATTTTGGCCTTTTGATACCTTCAGAAAACTTTCAAAGCCCGGGATAAAGTCATCGGGATGCAGGTATTCCGCCAGGCGGATATTTTGGTAAAAAGAGCTGTTGGAGACTGAAAGCCGGCCAAGCCGTCTCATTTCATAGGCATCCGCAATATGTTTCAACATATCCAGCCCTTGATCCACGCTGTGCTTCAAAACATGTGAATCCAATGGCCCCAGATGTTTTGCCAGATCATCCGCCAGCAATTTGAGCTGGCCAGCATAATAATTACGGGAGCCTTTCTTGTAGGGTGCTTTTGGGTGATAAAAAAAGAAGCAGGGAGTATCCAACCCCATGTAATCGTTGACAATGGAAGCCATATTCTGAATGGAGTCACAGGTGTGGGGGAACAGAAATCCGTCCAGCAAATCCGTCTTTTTCTGAAGGATCAGGGACAGACCACAGCGAACCACGGAACAGATATACGGCTGAAGATGGGCGCCGGCATCCGCCGATTCAATGGGCGGATCCCATATCTCCACGGGAATGGCATTCATGGCCCAGAAAATCTCTCTTGGATACTGGGCCGGAAAAACACCAAACAGGCGTTTTCCCGTTTCTTTCTTCCGGTGCAAGTATGCACGCCTGCCCATGCAGCTTCCCTTTCAGATCCGGTTGTCATCGATGGCTAAAGCACTTGGGCACTCTAAAAGAACTGCGCGCATTCTGTCAAGATCCATATATCCTTGACACATCATGCCTTTATTTCATAATTTCCCTTTACGGAATTGAAAAATCGTGTTGCCTTTTTTTGAATCGGCGGCACACTGATGAAGGATCAAGACCATTGGCGGCCGATCCCCCCCCTCACATACCGGAACCCGAACTCTTTATTCGTGACCATCTGGCGGGATATCGCACCGAACTGGCCAACCGCAGGACCCTGCTGGCCTATATTCGCACCACACTGTCTCTGGTTGCAGCCGCACTGGTATTTATCAAATTCTGGCAGCACCCGGCTGTCATCTGGTTGGGTTGGGCGCTTCTGCCCATCGCTGCCGTTATTCTCATTCGAGGGCTTTTGATCTACAGAAAAGTGAACCGGGTTGTTCAGCAGGAAGAAACAAAAACGGGGGAAAGGGAAAACCCTTTTTCGAAAACCCGAAGCGTGAGGAAAGGTTGAAAGGCTTAGAATGCAAAAAACAGGCGCCCGCTGCCCTGGCGCTCGAGAGAAAAAAATGGATTTGTGATGTCACAAAAATTCTCATTCGGATCACCTTTTCGCCCTTTTATACCTTTGAGACCAGGGGCACCCAACACCTCCCCTCAAAAGAAGCCTTTGTCATGCTGCCGAAACACCAATGCTGGCAGGATATTCCCCTCATTGCCGCTGCCACGCCGCGGCCTCTTTACTATGTGGCTAAACACGAGCTTTTTAACAATTCCCTCATCAGCCGTGCGCTCAAATCCCAGGGCGGCATTCCGTTGAACCGGCAGAAGCCCCTCAGAAGCAGAGACGCCATCAGGGCCATGATCCAATGTCTCAAACAGAGCGAAGGGGTGGTGGTATTTCCCGAGGGAACCTATTATCCCAACCGCATGGGCCCCGGAAAGGGGGGCATTTTAAAGCTGATCATTTCGCGCCTGGCACTGCCCCTGATCCCCGTGGGCGTTCGGTACCAAAGGGAAGGTTCGAGGATCCGCGTGACGGTTTCTTTCGGTCGGCCCATTTATCACGAAAAACCTGAATCCGGTGATCACACCCTGGACCGTATCATGAAGTCCATTGCAAGGCTCTCAGGTCTCAAAACAGAAGACAAGGATGATAAGACATGTACAATATGACGGATATCTATAACCGCATCGACGGCTACCGGGAACCGGTCATCGAGCTGCAGCGGGATCTGACCGCAAAGGTCGCCCTGGGTCCGTTGAACGGCGGCACTGGCGAACATGACAAAATGAACCACATTCACCAGCTGCTGCGAGACATGGAGCCGGTCACGATTCAAGAGATCCGTGCGCCGGACGAAAAGGCCCGGGACGGCTATCGGCCCAATTTGATCGCCAAATGGAAGGGGATCCAGGAGCACCCCGTGGTGTGGGTGCTAACCCATGCGGATATCGTACCGCCGGGGAACCTCTCTCTGTGGCAGTCCGACCCGTACCGGATCAAGGTTGACGGGGACCGCATCATCGGCAGGGGCGTCGAGGATAACCAGCATGGTTTTGTCAGTGCCTATCTGGCACTCAAGGCCATATTGGATTCGGGTAACCCGCTCAAACACTCCGTGGGATTGATCGTCGTGGCGGACGAAGAGACGGGCAGCCGTTACGGACTCAACTACATTTTGAAACATCATACGGGCATTTTTAGCCAGGAGGATCTGATCATTGTTCCCGATGCGGGAAACGAGGACGGGACCATGATCGAAGTTGCCGAAAAATCGATGCTCTGGCTCAAGTTTACCGTTACCGGCCGACAGTGTCATGCCAGCACGCCCCAAAAGGGCAAAAACTCTCTGGTGGGCGCAGCCGGACTGATTCTCGCCCTGGCGGCGCTCAAGGAAAAATTCGCATCTTGCAACCCTCTTTTCAGCCCACCGGTTTCCACGTTTGAACCGACCAAATTCCTGGCCAATGTTTCCAATATCAATACCATTCCGGGAAAGGAAGTTTTTTTTATGGACTGCCGAATCCTGCCCGAACACGATGTGGATGAGATCATTGAAACCACCGGAGGTATTGTTTCAACGGTAGCCGCTGAAACGGGGCTTGAAATTGAATTGGAAACCGCGCATCGCCATGATGCACCTTCCCCAACAGTGGTTGATGCGCCCGTGGTGGCAGCCCTGCAGACGGCTGTCCGGACCGTCACGGGACGAGAAGCAAAGCCCATGGGCATCGGCGGCGGCACGGTGGCGGCCTTTTTCAGGGAGGAGGGGCTTCCGGCGGCGGTCTGGTCCACCTGTCCGGATACGGCCCACCAGCCCAATGAATACTGCCTGATCTCCCAGGTCATCACAGATGCCAAAGTATTTGCCACCATTTATCAGGACGATCATGCTGTTTAAGGATCGGGGCTAAACCGCTTTTTCACTGCTTTTTTTGAATTGACACCCTGAACGCAAAAAGATAGGTTGGCTTTGATTGGGCAGGGGGAGCCTACGCACTATCTCTATGATGATCACTCCCTCGCGGGGCAAAGGCCATGGTGGTGACATTTGAAGATTCCCTCACAACATTAGGGGCGGAAATCAGTACATGAAAATCAGATTCTGGGGAACAAGAGGTTCCATCGCAGCACCGGGAAAAGATACCGTCGTTTACGGTGGGAACACCTGCTGCCTTCAGATACTCCTCGATTGTGGCGAAATGGTAGTCATCGATGCGGGTTCCGGCATTCGGCCCCTGGGAGATCACCTCATGGCCAAAGGGAAGAACGTGGACATCCATCTGTTGATGACGCACGTCCACTGGGATCACGTTCAAGGATTCCCTTTCTTTGATCCGGTCTTCAAACCCACAACCCGGATCATCGTGGATGGCGCACCCCGATGCATCAAGGGATTGCGCGCCATTTTTGATTCCGGAATCGGAGACGGCTTTTTCCCGATCCGTTTTGAAGATCTGGGGGCCGATATCAGGCACCTCGACCGCCTGCCCTACGGTCCCCTTGTCATTCAGAATACGACGATCACAACGGTTCCACTTCATCACCCGCAAGGGGGATTCGGATTTCGTTTTGAGGAGGACGGTAAATCCTTCGTGTTTATCACGGACAATGAGCTGACCCGTAAAGTCTGGCGGGGAAAATGTATCGATGATTTTGTCCCTTTCTGCCAGGATGCCGATATTCTGGTCCACGACGCTCAGTTTCTACCGGAGGAAATCGAAGCCCACCGCGGCTGGGGACATTCGGACCACGGCACGGCACTGGAACTGGCCCTGAAGGCAGGGGTGAAGCATTTGGTCCTGTTTCATTACGAACCGGCCAGAACGGATGCCGATGTGGCCCTGATCGAAAAGAAATGCCGGACCCTTGCCTTAAAACAAGGTTCGAATATCAAAATAGAAGGCGCCAGAGAAGGGAGTGAATTGATACTTTGATGACCCATACAGCCAAAAAAGAAATCGTCCTGGTTTTGGGCGGCGCCAGAAGCGGTAAAAGCTCCTGGGCGCTTGAATACATCGAAAAAAGCTATCATTCCTACATATTCCTGGCAACTGCTGAAGTAATGGATGAAGAAATGGCGGACCGGGTTGACCTTCACCGAAAAGCCCGGGGGCCCAAATGGCAGTTAAGGGAGGAGCCCCTTGAAATCGCAGACGTCGTCAAATCAAACGCAGGTAGCGCCGAAGCCATGCTCATCGATTGCATGACCATCTGGTTGAGCAACGTGCTTCTGAAAAAAGGTGCGGAAAAGGTCCCGGTTTACCAGAATGCACTGCTTGAGGCCCTGGTCCAAAGCAATCAATCGGTGGTTATCGTATCCAATGAAGTGGGGTCGGGCATTGTCCCGGAGCACCCGCTGGGCAGACAGTATCGGGACATGGCCGGATCTCTCAACCAGAAGCTGGCGGCGGTAGCCGATCAGGTGCTCCTGATCGTTGCGGGACTTCCCATATTCTTAAAACAGTCCCATCCCTGAAAAGGCGTAAATGCCCCCATGAACCTCTCACAACCATTGATACGTCGATGTCTTTTGTTACTCTGGCTCGCGTCCACGGTAATGGTCATTTACCTCTCCCTCACTCCCGGGCTCGCGCTTCCCTATGATTTCGACAATGCGGACAAGGTCTATCACATGCTGGCTTACCTGTGGCTGTCCGCCCTTCCCTTTTTCGCCTTTTCAAAAACTGAAAGATCGCTTACCGGCGCTTTGAGCATGATCCCCCTGGGAATCGGTCTGGAATTCGTTCAATGCTATGTGCCGGGAAGATCATTTTCAGTGGCGGACATGGCAGCCAACTGCCTGGGGGTGATCCTGGGAATATGGCTTGCGCGTTACATAAAACGCAATCACTTCCTCCCTGCTTTCAGGGCCCAGGCGAAATGATTTCCGATTTTTTCAGCCAGGACATCTGTTCAGGAGGGTTTGAATCAGGCCGATCCTCTGCCGCACCTCTTTCCGCTTGGAATTTTCGACGGACCGCTTTATGGGGAACCATCCGGGGGAAAAGGGAAAGCTGCAAATAATTCTGGTAGTCAGGACAACCGATACCCCTGCAGCTTTCACATACTGACACATGAACCTTGTGTTGGGTTTTCTTCTGTCGACAGGTAATGTAAGGCAAGTTAATCTCCCACTGGTTTTCGTTTTTCCAGTTTCCGCGCCCTGCGGACGCCCGACCATCTTTGAAAAGCGAAAAATCTTTGCGTTGCCCAGACCATCGGCTTCAGCAGAGGTCCCTCAAAATCCTCAACCACTTCTTCAAGGAGTGCCTGGACCGGCAGGTGTTGGGGACAGGCGCGTTCACATTTTCCGCAATGCTGGCACTGGGAGGCCATTGACGGTACGGCCCTTTCGCCTCCGGCCAATCGGGTCAGATAAACGATGCCGGCCCACTTCCCATCGTTGAAGAGGTGTTTTCGGTTGTAGAGTTCAAAACACAAGGGAATATCCACCCCCGAAGGGCACGGCATGCAGTAACGGCATCCCGTGCAACCGGCTTTGGTCAATTCCCGATATTTCTTCTCAACTTTTTCAACTATTTTCAATTCCCCTTCCGTCAGCGAATTGGGATATGCCTCACCGGCAATGGATAGGTTTTCTTTAATATGGGCCTCTTCGTTCATGCCGGAGAGCACTACGGTCACCTCCGGACGGTTCCATATCCAGCGCAATGCCCATTCCGTGGGCGATCGTTTGGTCTTGGCCCGGTCCCAAAGGGCCTGGATTTCAGGAGGCGCCGGACGTGCCAGATTGCCGCCGCGAAGCGGCTCCATGACCATCACGGCCAGACCCCTTTCCGATGCGTATCGAAGCCCTTCGGTACCGGCCTGGTTCTGCTGATCCAGGTAATTGTATTGAATCTGGCAGAAGATCCAGTCATAGGCATCCACAATCTCTTTGAACACCATCACATCATCGTGAAATGAAAACCCCACGTTGTCAATCAGTCCATCCGCTTTGGCCCGATCCAGGAATTCCAGCACACCCAGATGTTTCATCTTTTCCCAGCTTTTGCGTTCAAGGCCATGCAGCAGATAATAATCGATATGGTCGGTCTTGAGGTGGTCTAACTGGGCACTCAGGAGCCGGTCCATATCGGACCGCGATTTCACGGACCATGGCGGCAGCTTGGTGGCCAGCCTGACCTTTTCTCGATACCCATCGCTCAGGGCGCGCCCTAAAAAGGGTTCGCTGCCCCCCGCATGATAGGGCATGCCCGTGTCGATGTAGTTGACGCCCCCATCAATGGCATAGCGGAGCTGCTTTTTGGCTCGCTCCTCGTCAACCCTGCCGCTGCCCGGCTGCCCCCGCTTCTGGGGAAGCCGCATACAACCAAAACCCAAAATCGACAACCGGTCGCCCGTCTTTTCAACTTCACGATACAGCATTGATACCCTCTGACCACCTTTGCGTTTTCTTAAAGACCAATTTCAACCATCCCAAGGGTCTCATTCCCGGTTACGGATTGAATATGCAATCCTCGGCTTCCCCATAGATTTTTTCCCAGAGCGCTTCGCCCCCGAAGCTCTCCACATAAACCTTCATTTTAGGTTCGGTCCCGGAGGGTCTGATGGCGAACCATGACCCGTCTTTCAACTGGACCTTTACGCCGCCGATGGATGCACCATTTCCGGCCGCGGTGGTCGCAACCGAGGTAACGGGAATACCGGCCACCGAAGTGACCTGAAGGGACTGGGGCGTAAGATCCTTCAACACCTGGCGCTGTTCCTCGGTAATGGGCCCATCAACCCTTTTGTAATAGGGCGCCCCGTGTTTTGCAACCAGCACATCCTCATAGATCTCAGCCGGCGTTTTTCCGGTTTTTGCGATGATCTCAGCGGATAAGAGGCCTGCCGAAAATCCGTCCTTGTCCGTGCACCATGCCAGCCCATCCTTCCGCAGGAAGGAAGCTCCCGCGCTCTCTTCACCGCCGAAAGCCAGATCCCCTTTCAGCAGTCCCTCCACAAACCATTTGAATCCCACGGGCACTTCAAAAACAGTCTTTCCCATGTCCTCGACCACCCGATCGATCATGGTGCTGCTCACCAGGGTCTTGCCGATTTTGAGGTCCGACCGCCAGCCCTGCCGATGCTGCAGCAGATACCAGATGGCCACGGAGAGGTAATGATTGGGGTTCATCAACCCCGTGGGGCAGACAATCCCGTGGCGATCGAAATCCGGGTCGTTCCCCCACGCCACATCATAGTGGTCCGCAAGGGCAATGAGATTCGCCATTGCCCAGGGAGACGAGCAGTCCATGCGGATTTCTCCATCCGCGTCCAGGGGCATGAACCCGAAAGCAGGGTCCACCCTGGTATTTACCACTTCCATATTTAACCGGTACGTTTCCGAGATCATATGCCAGTAATGAACCCCTGACCCGCCCATGGGATCCACGCCCATGCGAATACCTGACTCCCCTATGGCCTTCATGTCAATGACCCGATCAAGCGCTTCCACAAAAGGTCCCATGAAATCCTTTTCGTGGGTGGTTGATGCGGCGCGTGCTTTTTCGTAGGAAATCCGCTTGATGTGGTTTGCATCCGATCCCATGAGAACATTGGCGCGATCTTCGATCCAGCGGGTTTCCGTCACATCGGCAGGGCCGCCGTGGGGGGGATTGTATTTGAACCCACCGTCCCGGGGCGGATTGTGTGAAGGGGTGATCACCACACCGTCTGCGAGCGGTTTACGGGACTCCCGGTTATGGTCCACAATCAGAAAAGAAATGACCGGGGTCGGTGTATACTCATTCTTTTCGTGAATCACCGTTTCAACACCGTTGGCGGCAAACACCTCAAGGGCGGTCCGAAATGCGGGAACGGAAAGGGCATGGGTATCAAACCCCATAAAAAGAGGCCCCTTGCGACCTTTTAGCGAGCGAAAATCACAGATGGCCTGCGCCATGGCAGCCACCTGCATTTCGTTAAAGGTTCCCTTTAAAGATGTCCCCCGGTGTCCGGATGTGCCAAAGGTAACCGGTCCTTTCACACCGAAGGTGTAGTATGCGGATACCAGCTCAGGGATATTTTCCAGCACGGATTGGGGTGCCGGCTTTCCAGCCAGTTGATGAAGGGTCATTGCTACTCCTTTCCGAAGTCATCCAGGTAGATAGTTTACAATTCTTGGCATAAGAACCAAATCCACGCTCTTGATAATCGGCATTTTGAAAACTTGTATCATTCCGTTTCTGAATTCAGGGTACTGCTAAAAAAGTGTACCGTCAATACCCGCCGTCTGAAGGGTTCCGTTCAGACGCTACCCAATTTTAACGGCCGTATGACCACCCCGAACCTACTGACGAAAAAAAATGTGCAACAAGTTCTGGCCATTCAACGCAAAACACCCTATAATCAGACCCAAAAAAACATATCTCATGTCGCTCTGATACGCAATCCAATACTGATTTTCTTGGATTCTTTTTCGATAATGGATGCTGAACTCATTACCCGCTTAAACAAACTCTGGAAACCGATTTACCCCCATCTGGCCCGATGGATTGAACCCCGGATACATAAGGAAACAGGACATATCCTGGAAATCGGGCCGTTCTCAGGGGGCATCATTGATGCTCTGTTGACCCAACGTCCCAGATTGCAGGGCCTTATGGCCCTCTCGGATTTGGCGGTGGCCCGCGCCATTGACACATCATTTGGTTCTCCGTGCCCCATCCTGCTTTCTCCGTTGGAACAAATTCCCCTGCTGCCGAACTTCGACCTGATCGTCTGCAGGGGGGCCTTTTTCTTTCTCACACCGGAGATCATCAGGGAAAGTTCCCGATTATTGAAACCCGGCGGACATGCCCTTTTAGGAGGCGGCTATGGCCCCGAGACGCCGGAAGAAATTATTTCACCCATCGCTGCCGAATCCAAAGAACTCAATTATCGATTGGGGAAAATAAGACTCTTCCGAAATGATTTGGAAAAAATGGTTCTGAAAGCGGGTCTTGAAAACCGAAGCACGATTCTTGAGACAGGCGGACTCTGGCTGCTGATATCTTGAACTGGCTGAATAATATTATAACCATACCAAGACAGGGGTTTGAATTTAAAAGTAGAGGGAAAGGAACAGTGAATGCAAAAAAGAGTGGTCATCACCGGTCTGGGGCCGATAACGCCCATCGGCATCGGCAAAAAAGCTTATTGGGAATCTCTGCTTGCCGGCAAATCGGGGGCCAAGAACATTCATTTCGAAGGATGGGAAATGGATCAATATCCGTGCCAGGTGGCCTGCCCCATTGATGATTTCTCACTGAGCGATTATCTGTACCGAAACAAGGATTTCCGTTATCTCGGCCGAACCTCCAAATTCGCCATGGCCGCCGCCCGGCTGGCGCTGGAAGACGCAGGCTTTACCCTGGGCATCGTTGAGTCAGAGAAAGCTCGCTATACATACGCAGTGAAGGACACTGACCCTGTTAACATCGGGTGCATACTGGGCATTGGCGTTCAGAATATGGACCTCTGTGAAAAGTGGTATCGACAATTCCTTAAACATAACGGCCCCAAAAGGATTTCACCCTTTGCCCTGCCACACGTCCAGATATGTGCCGTACCGGTCAATGTCACCATGGCATTCGGCATCAAAGGGATCGCCTGCAGCGTTTCCACCGCCTGCGCATCGTCAAACCATGCCATCATTGAAGCTTACAAGCAAATTCTGCTGGGTGCAGAGAAAATCATGGTCACAGGAGGCGCAGATGCGTGCATCACGCCCTTCGTATTCGGAGGCTTCGTGAGCATGAACGCCATGAGCAAAAGAAATGATGCGCCTGAAAAAGCGTCAAGGCCCTTTGACAGAGACCGGGACGGGTTTGTCATGGGCGAGGGATCCGGTATCATCATTTTGGAAGAACTGAACCATGCACTTGACAGAGGTGCACACATTTACTGTGAACTGTCGGGCTACGGCGCCTCATCGGATGCCTATCACATTGCAGCACCCGATCCTGAACCGGAAATGCAGGCAAGGGCCATGAAAGATGCCATGAAAAGAGCCGGTGCGATTCCTGAAGAAATTGACTATATCAATGCCCACGGCACCTCCACCAAACTGAACGACCCTATTGAAACCCTTGCCATCAAAAAGGCACTTGGCAATTCGGCAAAAGATGTCGCCATCAGTTCCACAAAATCCATGACCGGCCATTTGATCGGCGCTTCAGGCGGCATTGAAACCATCGCCACCGCGCTGATGATTGAAAACAACGTGATTCACGCCACCATTAATCTGGAAAATCCCGATGAGGCGTGTGATCTTTTCTATGTCCCCCGAAAACCCATCCAAAGGGACATCAGGAAAGCCATCAACAACAGCTTTGGTTTCGGAGGCCAGAACGCCTCCCTCCTGCTCAACCGTTATGATTCCTAAACCTCTATGAATATCTCAAGAATGCCATACAAGAAAATGGGAAACAACCACTTGTCGGATAGATCATGAAAATGGGAGTTATAGAAAGATGCGCGAGTTAATTGCGATTGTTTCTTTTGTCATGGCGGTTGTGGGCGGACTGGCCCACATGCTCCACAGGGAGAGGGATAAGCAGACAATGGGTGCCATTGTCGCGGGGGCATTCCTGATCTCATTTCTGATAAACGTTCGGGAAAAACCGGTATGGGTTCTACAAATCGCCTGCATCGTATCCTTTGCCATGGCCGTGGCAGGCGGCATCGTAACGATCTTCAGCAGCGATGAGAAGCGGCGCTCAGGGGCTATCGGAACGGGCATCGTCTCTTTGGGAACCACCCTGTTGATCCTCTTCATGTATCTGGAATTTACACTGTTTTGATATGACGGATCACAAGATACTGCAACCCATAGAACTGATTCGCGTAAACGGCGGTCATGAGGTCATTCACGAACGCATCATCCGTGAAACCGCACTCACCCTCACCATTAACGGTGAAATCTATGCCACGGCCATGATCATGGCCGGAATGGAACGCGAATTCGCCATAGGTCATCTGTATGCACAGGGTATCATTTGCAGGATAACCGACATTACGTCTATCAGCGTGACGGAGAAGGCGGTGGAGATCATATTGGCTAAGGGATTGCAATCCATCCCTAAACGGGAACCGGTGAATTCCGACCTGGTCGTCGACCGCGATGGCGTGTTCACCTGTGTCAAAGCCATTCTTAAATCAAGAATTTTCTCGGAGACTGAAGCAATTCATTCCGCCGGGCTGTTCCTTGAAGGGGAAAAACCCGCCGCTGTCACCGAGGATCTGGGCCGCCATCATGCACTGGACAAGTGCATTGGCGTAGCGTTGCTTGCGGGCATTGATTTTTCCCGGACCCTTGCCGCCTCTACGGGTCGTCAACCTACCGAAATGATACAGAAATGCCGCAATGCCGGCATTCCCATCATGGCCACCAAGGGCGTGCCCACATCGCTTGCGGTGGCGCTGGCGGAGGAAAGCGGTATCACCATTGCCGGGCTGGTGCGGGGAAAAAAGATGATTGTCTATTCTCACCCGGAGCGAATTCAATGAACCGTGACCCCATATCCGTTAAAATGCCCTGCCGGAAACTCGACAACGGTCGGTTCGTGGACGCAGATCCAGCGGTTATCTTCGAGTCCGAACTGCACATCACTGTTAACGGAGAACGGCTTGCAACGGCATCCCTGCTGCCGGGTTTGGAAAAGGAATTCGTGACCGGATACCTTTTCGGTCAGGGATTTATCAAAACGCCGAAGGATATCGCATCGGTTACGGTGGAAAATCGGGCAGCCGAAGTAACACTTTCGAATCCAACAATCCCGTTACCCACACCTACCAGTTACCGTATTGTCTCAGGCGGCGGGCGCACCGCCTTTACCAATGATCACCTGAGTCCCATAGAATCCGATCTCACACTGGAAAAAAAGGTTGTATTTCAGGCCATGAATCGACTGTTTGATATGGGTACCGTCTATAAGGAAACGGAAGGGGCCCATGCCGCCGGCATATTCACACCCCACGCGGAAGCCGTCTGCATCATCGAAGACATCGGGCGACATAACTGCCTGGACAAGGCCATCGGCTATGCCCTGCTCCGGAACATCCCCTTGCGTGACCACTTCCTTGTCTCTACCGGCCGTATGTCTTCCGAAATGATGGCCAAGCTGTGCAGGGCCGGTTTTCCGGTGGTGGCTACCAAGACGGCCGTCACCGACAAAGGGCGTGAAATCGCCCTCGCCTGCGGCATGACCCTTATCGGTTTTGTTCGGGATACCGGCATGAAAATTCACACGGACATGTCGGTCCGCATCATCAAAGAGCCCGTGATGAAAATCTACACCGGTGCCCATCGAATAGCCGGACTATCCTGAACAGCAGTTTTAACCCATTGACTTTGAAAATGATCATTGTCCGATCAGACACACTTTTTTATCATGGGGAAATCAATCTGGTCAGATGTAAGCCTGCAGGTTTTTAACGGCAAAAAGTAGGATTCTCCCGCACATGGGCGGCAGTACACCCTGCCGTCACGAAGAATCTCCTTCCCATCACGAACCGTTTCACCGCACTTCCCGCAGACGACTTTCCGCCTTGTCGGTCCCGGAAGATCCAGCTGTCGAAGATCGATTTTCACTTCCTCGACCTTGAAAAGTTCCGACGCGGGCATCAGGCGATAGGCGTGAAGCTGGCGTTCCTGCTTGTTTAAAATATGAGGCGCATATTTGTCTGCCAGATCTCGGGAACGTTCGGTGGCGCAGATGCGGTAGGCTTTGCAGGTTTCGAGGTTTAAAAAAGATGCGGCCATGATGCCGTTGTCCACAAATTTGAGGGAGCGGCGACCCAATTTGGTTCCGGTAACCACCGAAATGGCATCACTGGCGCACCGGTCAATTTCCACAAAGACGATGAGTTTTCTGATCTGTTCCTGTGGGTCTTCGATGCCTATCAGACGGCATCCCAGCATGGCCATTCGAACACCAATGATCTGCCCCGGACACAGATGGCCGTGATGCGTCACCGAGCGATCCAGCAATGTTTCAAAATCTTCCATCAAAACTGTTCCTGCATTTTAGCGATGGAATGAAAAACCCCCTTTTCAGCCATCCCTTCATAAACCAAGCAATAGGCGTCGTAGAGGTCATCATAGATTTTCACATTTTCCATCCCAGGTCTGAATTCTTCTTGGATGGAGACCATCGCCGAAACCCCTTCCTGAAAGTCCTTAAACAATCCGGTTCCCACGCCACCGCATATGGCGGCGCCAAGCACGGCGGCATCCGAAGTCTTGAGCGTCTGTACCGGGCGGTTATAGATATCCGCCTGCAACTGGTTCCAGACCGGTGATTTGGTCGCCCCACCCATTATCCGCACCTGATCAATGTCAATCCCCGCCCGGTGAAAGGTCTCGATCATATCCCGGACCTCCATGGAGATGCCTTCCATGAAACTGCGGGCCAGACAGCGTTTGTCGTGGGAAAGGGTCAATCCGGCCAGAACGCCTCTTGCTTCCGAATTCCACCTCGGTGTACCGGCACTGGCCAGATAGGGCAGAAATACCAGCCCCTTCGCTCCCGCCGGAACCCCTGCGATCCATTCATCCAGAATTTCATAGGCATCCTTGCCGTTGTCATTGGCTGACCCATTGTCCAACCCGGTCATTTCATTCTTGAACCAACGATAGACGCTCCCGGCAGCCGCCTGATACCCTTCCAGCTGCCAGCGGCCTTCATCGGCATGATTGGTGACCATGGCCATTCTCTGGGGATCCCGGAAGGGCTGATTCAGATAAACCACCGTGGCACCGGCTGTGCCCAGAGAAACAGACAGGA